>NZ_DAOMPX010000019.1:0-64146 GCF_035445025.1 Citricoccus sp.
GATGGTACTGCATCCGGGAGGATGTGGGAGAGTAGGACGCCGCCGGACAACCATTAACCAGGAGCCCTGGACCACACGGTCCAGGGCTCCTGCGTTTAACCACCCCACCCCCACCAGGGGGGAGGACCGGGCCCGCGGAACGATGGGAGGATGGAGGTCATGTCCGACAGCCTCTTCCTGGATCCGTTCGCCCAGCCCCCGTCGGACGGCACCGCCCGTGCCGCGGCCCCTGACGCGAAGCAGGTGCCGGACGAGGCGCCCGCCTCCCTCGCGGCGGAGGTCCCCCTGGCGGCGGACCGGGCCGTCGAGGCGTTCCTGGAGTACGTCCACCTCTGGTGGCCGGTTGCACTGCGCGCGTGCGGTGAGGACGGCCACCTGGGCTTTGAGGAGGGAACACTCCTCGAGGAGGGACTGGACGGGTCCCGACACCGGTGGGCGGACGTCGTCGGGACCGAGGGCGCCTCGCTGTCCCTGCGCTGGTTCGGCGCCCCCGGAGGCCAGGCCGCCAGCACGGGCCTGGACGTCACCCTCGAGTTCACCATCGCGTCCGCGACGCAGACGCTCGTGACCGTCCGGGGGAGCGGGGTGCCCTCGTTCCGGCGGGACTGGCATCCGGTGCTGGACGGCTACGCGCGCTTCGCCGGCGGCACGGTCCGCCCCGTCACGGCGTGAGGCCGGCAGGCGCCGCAGTCCGGCGCTTCGTCGGGGTGGACCTGGCCGCGGCCCCGGAGCGCACCGGGCTGGCCGTCCTGGTCCAGGACGAGGGGCGGGGAACCCTGACGGTGGAACGTGCCGCGCTCGGTGCTGACGACGACGAGGTGCTCGAGGCCATCGGTGCCGGTGACCGGTCCGGCGTGGACGTCCCCTTCGGCTGGCCCGAGTCATTCGTCCGGCTCATCACCGACCACAGCGGGGGCCGGTTGCACCCCGTGGCGGACACCGGCCCGGACTGGCGGCGGGGACTGGCCCTGCGCGCCACGGACGCCGCGGTGCGGGAACTGACCGGGCTGACCCCGCTCAGCGTCTCGACGGACCGCATCGCCTATCCCGCGCTGCGGTGGGCCAACCTGGCGGCCCGCCTGCGGGCCGCGGGGCACGCCGTGGGGCCCGACGGCGACGGGCTGGCCTGCGAGGTCTACCCCGCGGCCGCGCTGCGCACCTGGGGGCTGCCGTACCGGGCCTACAAGAAGGACGACCACCGCCCGGCGCGGGCGGCCCTGATCGGTGCGCTGGAGCAGCTCGTCCCGTGGCTCGACCTCACCGGTTACCGCGAGGCCTGCCTGGCGCACGACGACGTCCTGGACGCCGTGCTGGCCGCCCTGGTGGCCCGCGAGGTGCACCTGGGCAGGACCCACGGGCCGCCGGCGGCACTGCGCGCTCGGGCCCGGCGCGAGGGGTGGATTCACGTGCCCCTCGGACCGCCCACTCCGCTCCCGCGTCCGGGCGCGGCGTCGCGGCCCGGGAACACGGTGCCGTCTACAGGCCGTGTTCCCTGAACATCCTCAGGTCGCCGTCCTCGAACTTCTGCTCCAGGACCCGGCCGTTGGCGCGCATGGCCTCCAGGTCGTGCTGCAGGACGGAGGTGCGACTGCCGGCCACCTCGGTCCCCAGCAGCTTCAGCTGGGCGATCCACTCGGGAGCGGCCTGCGGCTTGGCGGAGTCGGGCAGGCGCAGGAACACCTCGAGGGTGTTCGGCAGGTACTGGTAGACGATCGACTCCAGGGCCATCCGCTGTTCCGGGGCCCGCCGGACGTCCTGCCAGCGGTCGATCATCTCCCGCAGCGACAGCACGATCACGCCCAGTTCCCGGTCGGCCTCCGGGGGGATCCGCCCCCGGTTGGCGCGCACGGACTGCTGGAACTCGGCCAGCCGCTCGGCCATCTCGGCACCGGTGGCGCCGTGCACGGGAATGCCGGAGGCGTAGGTCCTGCGCGTCGACGGGGTCAGGAGGTACCCCGCTCCGTACCCGAGGAGTCCCGCGATGACGGCGGCCAGCGGCGACGGGGAGAGGAGCATGACGACGATGAACACGGCCAGGAACGCGGCCAGGCCGACCAGGTTCGGCCGGGACACCAGGAACGCGCCGAGCCCACCGGTCGTGTCGTCACTGGTGGCCACGGCTCTCCTCGAGGTCTCGCGCGGTGCACGTCGGGGCCGGTTCCCGTGCCGCCGAGGGCGCTGCGGTCGCCGGAGCTGACCCCCAGTCTATGACCCGGGTCCCGGGCCGCGGTGAAGCGTCCCGGATCACTCCGCCTACCATGGGTCCATGCCACAGACGGATCCCCGCACCCCCGTTCGCACCGCCCACGGCCCGGGGGGAGAGGACCTGCGCCGCCTGCTGGCCGAGGCCTTCGCCCCGGAGCTGCTCGACCTCAGCGAGGAGGGCCGGCAGGCCTGCGCCACCGACCGTGGACCCCGCACGGACTGGACGCCGGCCGTGCCGGAGGCGGTGGTCTACGCCGAGTCCACCGACCACGTGCAGCGGCTGATGCGGCTGGCCTCCGGACACGGATTCCCCGTCATCCCCCGCGGGGCGGGCACCGCACTGTCCGGTGGCGGGCACGCCCTGCCCGGTTGCGTGGTGCTGTCCCTGGAGCGCATGGACCGCATCCTGTCGATCGATCCGGAGGACTGCTCGGCCACCGTGGAACCGGGCGTCATCAACTCCCGCCTGGGGGACGCCGTCGCGCCCCACGGGCTGATGTACGCCCCCGACCCGGCGAGCTACCGGATCTCGACGATCGGCGGCAACGTGGCCACCAACGCCGGCGGGTTGCGCTGCGCGAAGTACGGGGTGACCCGGGACTCGGTGCTGGCGCTCGACGTCGTGCTCGCGGACGGCACGCTCATCCGGACCGGTACCGCGACGCTCAAGGGCGTGGCCGGTTACGACCTCACCGCGCTGTTCACCGGATCCGAGGGCACGCTGGGCGTCATCACCGGGATCACGGTACGGCTGCGCCCGTCCCCGGCGCGCGTGGAGACCGCCGCGGCCTGGTTCCCGGACTTCCCGACGGCGGCCGCGGGCGTCCTGGCGATCGGCGCGGCCCGTGTGCAGCCGGCGATCCTGGAGATCATGGACCGCGGGACCATGGAGGCCCTCGACGGGGCCCACGGCTCGACCCTGTGCGCGCGGGGGTCGGCCATGCTGCTGGTGCAGACCGACGGGTACGGGGCGCTCGAGGAGATGTCCGTCATCCGGGCCGAGCTCGAGGCCCTGGGCGGGACCATGACCCCGGTGGGTGACGCCGAGGCGACCGGCCTGGTGGACCTGCGCCGGCACGCCCGCGGGGACGACGTGCCCACCCTGATCGCCGTCGGGGAGGACGTGGCGGTGCCGCGTTCGCGCCTGGTGGACTACGTGCACGGGCTGGAACGGATGGCCGTGGACCACGCGGTGAGCCTGAAGGTCGTGGCGCACGCGGGGGACGGCAACCTGCACCCCTCGTTCTGGATCGCCGCGGACGATGAGGGGACCGCCCAGGCCCGGCTGGACGCCGCCCTGGACGAGTCCGTGCGGCTGGCCCTGGACATGGGCGGGACCATCACCGGCGAGCACGGGATCGGTTCCTACAAGCTGCGCTGGCTCCAGTGGGAACAGTCCGGCGCCGTCGTGGAGATCCAGCGGGGCATCAAGGACCTCCTGGACCCGCACGGGGTCCTGAACCCGGGGCGCGCGATCCTCTGACGACCCCGAATGACCCCGGGAACCACCGGCGCGGGGGTCTCCCACGGCACGTTTTGGCGTTTCGGGGTCACGAGGTCTAGGATGGACCACTGTGGTTCCCCGCCGGTCACGGTGCGGAACCACTCTCCACGGGGTGTGGCGCAGCTTGGTAGCGCGCGTCGTTCGGGACGACGAGGCCGCAGGTTCAAATCCTGTCACCCCGACCACTGAAGGGCCCGATCCATCCGGATCGGGCCCTTCGTCGTCCCCGGCGCGTCGCGGCCGGGCGGATCAGCGGTGGTCCAGCGCCTGCAGGTGCTCCGGGGTCGTGGGCACCACGTGCTCCTGGTACTCCGGGTGCTTCGCCACCCAGCCCTTCACGTAGGGGCAGACCGCCACGATCTCAAAGCCCTCGGCGATGGATGCGTCCAGCGCCCGGCGGACCAGTGTCGAGGCCAGGCCGTGACCGCCGAACTCCTCCTTGACCTCGGTGTGCGGGAAGATCCGCTGCCTGACGCCGGCGGCGGTCTCGAGGTCCTTGATGTAGGTCGTGCCGGCCGGCTCGCCGGAGTCGTCGACGTGGATCTCGAAGCGCGGCGTGCGGCCCAGCACGACGCGGGGATCCTCCAGGGTGGGGGACCGGTGGGTGTCCTGCTCGGTCATGGTCGTTCCTCTCGGTTCACGGGGTCTGGTCGCGGCGGTCGTCACCGGGACGGTGGGTTGGCGCGCGGCTTCATCCGGCTGGTCGGCAGCGGTGGAGCCGGGATGGGCGCGGGCTGCCCGGGCGGGAAGTCGCCGAACTGCGGGAAGGGCCGGCCGTCGTCGTAGGCGTCGTCGAGCAGCCGGGCCAGGCGTTCACCGGACACCGGGGCGCCCAGGGCCGCGCCGCCGTCGGGCTGGGCGGCCCGGGTACCGGAGCCCGCCAGCGGTGAACCGGGCGCGGGGGCCTCGAAGCCCATCTCGGACTGGTAGGCCGCGCGCCAGGCGACGATCTCCTCGTGGGAACGCCCCACGAAGTTCCACCACATGACGATCTGCTCGTTCAGCGGTTCCCCGCCGATCAGCAGGGCGGTGACCGGCTGCGCGCCGGCGGTGATGGTGATCCGGTCCCGGCCGGTGCCCACGTAGCCGAGGTGGTCCTCGGGGATCGGCACCCCGTCCAGGGACACGTCCCCGGTGACCCGCAGCAGTCCGTGCTCGTGCCCGGCCGGCACGGTCACCTGCAGCACCGCACCCGGCTGGAGCCGCAGTTCGACCCCCGTCAGGGGGATGTGGGTCCGCACCGGCGAGGTGTGGCCGAGCAGGGAGCCGAGGAACACCCGGGCCGTGTATCCGTCCCCGGTGACGGGCTCGGGCCGGTGGGACTCCAGCGAGGGCGGGGTGAACCGGGCGTGGTCCGGGAAGGCGTACCAGAGCTGGGCGCCGTGCAGCACGGCGGTGTCCGCGCTGGAGAACTCCGAGTGGGTGATGCCGGTCCCGGCGTTCATCAGGTTCACCTCGCCGGGACGCACCGTGGCCCAGTTGCCGGCCGAGTCGATGTGGTCCACCTGGCCGGTGAACAGCCAGGACACGGTGGCCAGCCCGGTGTGCGGGTGCCGGGGCACCGCCATGCCCCCGGTGGCGGAGACGTCGTCCGGACCGTAGAAGTCCAGGAAGCACCAGGCGCCGATCAGCGAGCGGGCCCGCTGGGGCAGGGTGCGCTTGACCGTCATGGCCCGCGGTCCGCCCAGCGGCACCCTGCGGGGCTCCAGCAGCTCGACCGGTCCCGACCGGCCCTCCAGGGCGCTGACGCCGTCGGACAGACCCTCGGTGAACCGGGGGCGGGCACCGTCCCGGGCCGGGGCGGTCGGCGGACCGCTCTCGCAGATCCGTTCCTCGGGGTGGGTCTCGGTGTTGCTCACGGGATTCCTCCGTGGTCTCGGTGGGGGATGGGCGGGACGGCGGTGCACACGGTCGGACGGTTCACAGCCCGGGTGCCTCCGCGGTGCGCCGCACGGGGTGGTGGGACAGGATGGAGATGCGGTTGGTGACGTTCATGGTGATCGCCAGCCACTGCACCGCGGAGTACTGCTCATCCGTCAGGTAGGAGTGGGAGAGCAGCTGGGTGGCGTCCCGGTCCTCCATGCCCGGCAGCGTGGTGACCATCTCGGCCAGGTCCAGGGCGGCCTTCTCCTGGTCGGTGTAGATGTCGGCGTCGCGCCAGGCGGCCACCAGCCCGCGGCGCTGGTCGTCCAGTCCGGCCTCGATCGCCTTGCGCGTGTGCACGTGCAGGCAGTAGGCGCAGCCGTTGATCTGGGACACCCGCAGGCTCACCAGTTCCACGAGCTGGTCGTTCAGTCCGGCGGCGTGCGCGGCGTTCTTGGCCGCCAGGGACAGGGCGCCCACGGCCTTCCAGGAGGCCTTGTCGGACTTGTCGAGGTAGAAGGCCAGCGGATCCTGGCGGCCGGCGCGTTCTGCAGAGGTCATATAAATTTGAACCAATCTGTGCTCGTGGACATTCCCGGTCAGAACCGCGACGACGACCCGGCCCCGGAGAAGCTCCCGCCGGAGGCCCCGTACCCCGTGCTCGCGGAGGACTGCGCGGCCTGCTCCCGGGCGTGGGTGACCTGGTCCACCCCCGTGCGGTAGCCGTGGTGGAAGGCGGCCGCCGTCCAGAACCAGCCCGGCTGGTGCACGGTGTCCAGGATGGACCCCGGGCGTTTGGAGGAGCGCTCGCGTTCGGCCTCCAGGGCCTGCGCCATCAGCGTCCGCTCGGCGTCCGAGGCCGCCGCGGCATCGATGCCGGACGTCGCCGCGTCCTGGAGCAGGTCCGTGAGCCGGGACCGCAGGGCGGCCAGCGCGTCCAGGGCGTCGTCGGGGGCGACGGTGCCCTCGGCCAGGGACGCACCGAGTCGCTGGAGCTCCTGCTCCGCCTCCACGCGGAAGGACCGCAGCGGCGCCGTGGCGGCCGGGGTCAGCCCATCGCGGTTATCGGGGCCGTCGGTACCGTCGAGCCGGTCGATCTCGGCCAGGTCCTCGCGCAGTGGCGCGGTCTGCCGGTCCCACGCGCCCGGCCAGCCGTGCTGCAGGTTCAGGAACGTGTTGGAGTCCACCACGGTGTCGTCCAGGGCGTCGAGCGCCTCCGCGGTCCGGGTGAACTCCTCGACCGCATCGCGGTGCTCCCGGCGGTGCAGGCGCCGGTCCTCGATCCCGGCCAGCCGGTCGTTCTCGGCGGCGGCGCGGACGTAGCGATCGTGGAAGGTGCGGTACCGCTCCAGCACCATGGCGCCGTAACGGGAACCGGTGGGCACGGTCCGGGCGTTGAGCTCGGTGGCCTGCAGGTCCATGCTCACCGAGGCGAACGCCTCCCGGCCGCGGCCGAGCAGCTCGCGGGTCGTCCTCCGCCGGGACCGGCGCACGGCCGCGGCGGTGATCGCGGCGCCCCCGCCGGCGGCCACGGCCGCCGCGCCGGAGATCCACAGGGCCGGTGACCGGTACCAGGGCCGGTTCATCACCGCCGCCGCGGAGCGTACCCCCTGCACGGCCGCGTCCGTCCACTGCGCGTCCGCGAGCAGGTCCTTGGTATCCTCCTGGATGTCCTCCTGGACGCTCGTGCTGACCTTCCGGTCCTCGCCGAAGTAGGTCCCGACGTGCCGTCCGTCCGGGTCGACGGCGAACAGGAACAGCCCGTCCGCCCACTTCTGCCCGTCCGGGGAGATCCACTCCGGATGGTTCTGGCGGGCGTAGGCGAGGACCCGCTCGTTGAAGTCCGAGTCCGCCGTGCCGCGTTCGGTGAGGACCACCACGGTGGTCGGCTCGTGGAAGGAGACCCCCTCGACCCCGGCCCGCAGGGTGGGCTCGTGGATGACACCGGCCTCGTCGGCCAGGATCAGTTCCTGCACCGGGACGGCGTGCACCGGTGCGGCCGTGACGAGAAGCGCTGCCGGGGCCGCGGCGACCAGCCCGAGGGCCAGGAGGAGGGGGCCGAGGAAGGGGACGACGGCGATCGGCCGCCGTGCGGCACGCGGGTTCGTCATGGCCTCACGGTACCGCGCCTCCCGGGGGCGCCGGCAGGGGCCCGACGGGGCTGCGCTCAGGCGTCAGCCACGCCCAGCGCCCGCCGGAGCCCGTCCGCGGACAACGGCTGGTTGAAGACCCGGCCGTCCGGCTCCAGGAGCCTGCCGGCCGCCAGGCGGGGCAGTTCCACGGGATCGAAGCCCAGCCGCCGGGTGAGGTCGGCGACCTGCCGGACGGCGCCGGCGTCGTCCCCGGCGACCCCCAGGCCGCGCCGTTCCGTGGCGGCGCCCCGGCCCGCGGTGTCCAGGTCCCAGTGGCTGATGTGGTTCAGGGCCTTGACCACGGCCGCACCCGGGAACCGGCGGGCCACCGCCTCCGAACTGGACAGGCCCCGGCCCAGGGCGTCCTCGAACCACTCGGGAAGCGGCTCGTCCGCCCAGCGGTTCGTGGCGTCCACCAGGACGGTGCCGCGCACCCAGTCCGGGTCCACGGCGTCCAGGTCCTCCTGCGGGACCATGAGCACCACGAGCGGCCGGGCCCCGGGATCCCCGGAGTCCCGGGAGGTGCCGGCGGGGTCACCGGCGATCTCCGCCGCCGGGACGGCCGTGGCGTGCGGGGCGTACTGCGCCAGGTGTAACCGCAGGGCCCGCGGCGGCCTGCTCGCGGCGATCCGCACCGGGATGCCGGCCGAGTGGGCGCCCCGGGCCAGCGCGGTGCCGGCCCGTCCGGCACCGAGGACACCCAGGCTCACCGGCCGGGCAGGAGGGCCCGGCGGCGGGGTCTCAGGGGGCGTCAGGGGGATCACGGCGTGGGTCCCGGCCGGTGCTCAGGCCGCCGGGGTGACGAGGATGCCGTCCTCGTCCGCCCACAGCCGCGCCCCGGGGGTGAAGGCCGCCCCGCCGAACTCCACGGTCACGTCCACCTCGCCGGCACCGTCCTTGGCGGACGTGCGCGGGTTCGTCCCCAGGGCCTTGACCCCCAGCTCCAGGGTGCGCACCACGGCCCGGTCGCGGATGGCGCCGTTGATGACGACGCCGGCCCAGCCGTTGCGCACGGCGGCGCCGGCGATCAGGTCACCCATCAGGGCGGACTCCAGGGAGCCGGCCCCGTCCACCACCAGCACGGCGCCGTTCCCCGGGGAGTTCAGCAGCTGCTTGACCAGCCCGTTGTCCCGGTGGCACCGGATGGTGCGCACGGTCCCGGAGAACCGGGCCCGCCCGCCCAGGTCGCGGAACTGCAGGGAGCACGACTGCAGGGTCCTGTCCGCGTCGAACAGGTCGCACGTGGTGAAGGCGGTGCCGTCGGCCTGCATCAGCGGATCTCGTTCCGCTGGAGGCCCAGGCCCTCGATCTCGGTCTCCAGCACGTCACCGGCCTTCAGCCACGGCCGCCGGCCCTCGGCGTCCTTGCGGGCCAGGGCCACGCCGGCCGGGGTGCCGGTGAGGATGAGGTCCCCGGGCAGCAGGGTGACGATGTCCGAGAGGTAGGACACGAGCTTGCGGGCGTCGAAGACCAGGTCCCCGGTGGAGTCGTCCTGCATGACCTCCCCGTTGACCCGGGTGGTGATCCGCGCTCCCTCGGTGAACTCCTCCGGGGTCACGAGCCAGGGCCCGACCGGGCTCATCTCCTCCCAGGCCTTGCCCTGGGTCCACTCGGTGGTCCGTCCCTGGTAACCGCGCAGGGAGACGTCGTTGGCCACGGCGTATCCGGCGATGTGCTGCTCGGCCTCCGCCTCCGGGATCCGCCGGCCGGGCTCGCCGATGACGACGCACAGCTCACCCTCCCAGTCGAGGCGGTGGTCCTCCGCCGGGACCTCGATCGGATCGGAGGCGCCGGTCAGGGACTGGGCGAACTTCGTGAAGATCGCGGGGTACTCGGGGAGCTCCTGGCCGGTCTCCAGGATGTGGTTGCGGTAGTTCAGCCCGATGCAGAACACCTTCGTGGGGAACGGGATGAGCGTGGCCGGCTCCAGCTGGGTGGCGTCCAGGACCCGGGTGGGATCCTCCTCGGCCGCCGCCAGGGCGGCCTCCACGAGCTCGGTGCGGGTCGGCTCCGGCTGGTACAGGAAGTCCCCGACGTCGATGATGCCCTCCAGCTCGACGGCCGCGGTGGCGCGGGAACCGTCGGTCCGGGTGATGATGGCGGCGAAGGTGGCTCCGGGGGTGTCCGGTTCGGATCCGGGCAGTCGGTACGTGGCGAGCTTCATGGGGGATATCCCATCACACCACCGGCCCGGACGGGACCCGCGGTAGGTTACTGTGGTCCATGTCACCCGCCGGTAACCTGCGTGGGTTACCCTCCTCGCGGCGGAGAAGGGGAAGATCTCCGCCCATCACTCCACCGACGAAGGGCGGCCCCGTGTCCCGTCATGCCCCTGCCCGCGGCAAGAACCGCCGGCGCATCCTCGCGACAGCCCTCAGCCTGGGACTGCTGCTTCCGGGAGTGGCCCTGGCCGCCCCGGCGGCGGCCGACTCCGAGATCCTCAACCCCCTGGACCAGGCGGACCAGTTCGACGAGACCCTGCCGGTGCTCGACGAGTCCGTCCTGCAGTCCCTCCAGGGCCTGGACCCGGTGGACCCGTCCGCCGGGCGCACCGGGCACTCCGCCAGGAACGCGGCGCCGGCCGCCACCACCCACCTCGGGCCCTGCGCGCAGGACTTCACCGACGCGCCGCCGTCGGGCTCGTTCTACCGGGCGATCACGTGGATGGCCTGCGGCGGGCTCACCGCCGGTTATCAGGACGGTTCCTTCGGCAAGGCACGGGAGATCACCCGCGGTGAGACCGCCATGTTCCTCTACCGGATGTCCGGTGAGGCCCACTCGGCCGGGACGGCCCGCGACTTCTCGGACGTGAACCCGGGCGGCACCGGCTTCACCGCCATCTCCTGGATGAAGGAGAAGGGCTACTCGGCCGGGCGGGCGGACGGATCGTTCGGCATCACGGCTCCCATCACCCGCGGGGAACTGGCCCAGTTCATGGTCAACTTCGCCGAGGACACCGGCTACCGGGCGCCGGGGTCGTCCCCGTACGCGGACATGAAGCCCGCGTCGTCGTTCTACCGGGCCGCCAGCTGGCTGGCGTCCACTCGGGTGGTCGCCGGTTACGGCGACGGGACCTTCCAGCCCCGCCGGGACATCAGCCGCGGCGAGACCGCCCAGTTCCTCTACGCCCTCGAGAGCCACCTGAACGGCACCCCCGCGCCGCCGGCCACCGCCCCGAAACCGGCCCCGAAGCCGGCGCCGAAGCCGCAGCCCGCCCCCGCGCCGGAGATCCCGCTGGCCTACCGCTACGTGGTCATCGCCGACGACGGGCTCAACGTGCGCAAGGGCCCGGGGACCCAGCACGCGAAGGTCACCTCGCTGCTGCGCAACGCCAAGGTCGTCATCACCGGTCGCAGCCAGGCGGCCGGCGGGGCCACCTGGCGGGAGATCACCGTCGGCACGCACCGCGGCTGGGTGCACGGCGGGTACATCATCAAGGACTTCGAGATGGGCAACGCCAAGTCCGCACTGGCCCGGACCGGTGCACTGCGCAAGCCCACCACCCGGAACGGCGTCACCGTGCTGAACACGACGTGGGAGGCCCAGCCCAACGGGTACTGGTGCGGGCCGGCGTCGATCAAGATCGCCCTGGAGGCCTTCGGCATCAAGACCACCCAGGCCGCCATGGCCACGCAGGCCCAGACCGACCGCGAGGGCACCTGGCTGCACCAGGTCGCCCGCGTGATGGACTACAACGCCCCGACCGGCGTGCGCTACTCCGTGACCACCATCCGTGGCCAGGACTCGACCCGGGAGGACCGGATCCGGATCCGCGAGGACCTCAAGCGCTCCATCAAGGCCGGCGTCCCGGCGGCGGTCAACATCGCGGCCACCCCGGACGAGCAGCCGCCGTTGCAGCTGCAGAAGACCGGCGGGAAGTTCACGCTGCGGCACCACATGCCCGTGGTGGGCTACAACGAGAACAACGACACCGTGCTGGTGCAGGACCCCTGGACCAAGCCCTTCTGGATCAGCGTGTACCGGCTGGCCGACATGGCCGGCACGCGCGGCTACGTCTCGCTGAAGTAGGCGGGCGCACATGACCAGGACGATTCTCGGCTGCATGGGCTGGGGCGGTGGCTGGGCCCCCGAGCCACCGGCCCCCCAGGCGTGGCGCGACGCGCAGGACGCGGCCCGCCGCGCGCTCCGTGCCGCCCTCGACGCCGGCCTCTCCACCCTGGACACCGCGGACATCTACGCCCATGGCAGGTCCGAGGAGACGCTCGGCCGGGTGCTGGCCGCCGATCCGGGACTCCGGCGGGGGCTGCGCATCCAGACCAAGTGCGGGATCCGGCTCGGCGGTTCGCCGCTGTACGGCCAGGCCCGCGGTGCGGGGACCACCCGCTACGACTCCTCGGCCGCCCACCTGCGCACGGCGGTGGCCGGCTCCCTGGAGCGGCTCCGGACGGACCACGTCGAGACCCTGATCATCCACCGCCCCGACGTGCTGACCGACCCGGCCGAGACCGTCGGTGCGTTCCTGGAGCTGAAGGCCGCCGGCTCCGTGGGCCGCCTGGGCGTCTCCAACATGGGCCTGGCCTGGGTCCGGCGTTTCGACGACGCCCTGCGCGAGGCCAGCGGCGGCACCGAGACCCTGGCCTGCGTCCAGCTCGAACTGGGCCTGCACGCCCGCACGCTGATCGAGACCGTGGTGCTGGCCAACCACCAGGACGCCCATGCCTCCGGGGACATGGAGGGCATCGTCGGGTTCTGCACCGCGCGCGGCATCGACCTGCAGGCCTGGGGGCCCCTCGGCCGGGGCCGGTACACCCGGCCCGACCCCGAACCGGCCGACGCCCCGGCCGCCGCGGAGGTCACCCGGGTGGCCGGGGAACTCGGCGTCCCGGCCGACGTCGTGGTCCTGGCCTGGCTGCTGCGCCTGCCGTGGGGCATCCGCCCGGTCGTGGGCACCACCCGGCCCGAGCGCATCGCCGCCAGCGCCACCGCCGAGGAGGCCGCCGCCCGCATGGACGCCGACCAGTGGTACCGGATCTGGACCGCCGCCCGGGGAGAACCCCTGCCATGACGCCCGGACCGCCCGTCCTGTCCCCACTGACTGCCCTGTCCACACTGACTGCCCTGTCCGCCCTGGCGTCCCTGTCCGTCCCGGCGCTGCCGCTGACCGCATCGGCGTCCGCTGCCGTCGACTACCGGGCCGTCGACTTCCAGTCCCCGGTCGCCACCCTGTGGGTGGCGGGCGTGCTCGTGCTGGTCGGACTCGCGGTGCTCGGCCACGCGGTGTGGCGGCGGCGCCGGCACGTCGCGTACGCGCGGCGCACCGGCCGCAACACGGATCCGGCACACCTTCGCGACACCCGGGTGGAGCAGGTGGTCTCCTACCTCTGCCTGGCGGTGGCCGGGGTGCTGGCCGGCCTCGCCGCGCTGGGTGCCTGGCAGACGCACCAGAACGTGCGCGGCAACCTCGCGGCGAAGTACGGGGTGACGGCCGTGGACAACGCGCGCTGGAGCGGTGCCTTCCTGGTG
Organism: Citricoccus sp.; assembly: GCF_035445025.1. Taxonomy (NCBI): domain Bacteria; kingdom Bacillati; phylum Actinomycetota; class Actinomycetes; order Micrococcales; family Micrococcaceae; genus Citricoccus; species Citricoccus sp. The sequence goes on from NZ_DAOMPX010000019.1 coordinate 13,189, forward strand.
GCGGACCTGACCCTGGCCGACGGCACCGTGCGCCGGGCCGCGACGGTCTACTTCGAGGCCGACGGGGAACCGCTCACCGGTGAGGACGTCTTCTCGCAGACCCCCGGGGCCTGAGCGACCCGCGCAGCACGAGCACTCCGGGCGGGGGACAATGGAAGGCATGTACGCACCGATCGACCTGCAGACCCCCCTCGTCGCCCAGTGGATCGGCATCCTCATGGCGGTGGCCGGCGCGGCGGTCATGGCCCACGGCCTGTGGCGGCGCAAGCGCTACCGCCTTCACCTGGACGACCAGGACGCGCGGTACGCCGGCCCCGACCGGATGCGTGACTCGATGCGGGAGATCCTGGCGGGCGCGGGCGTGCTGGTGATCGGGCTCGTGGGCATCAGCTATGCGGTGTTCGGCTCATCCCAGGCCAACGTGCGCATCGCCGACAACCTGCGCCAGAAGTACGGGGTCGAGTCCGTCCACCAGGAGAACTGGCAGGGCAACGCCCTGATCGCCGACCTCACCATGCCCGACGGCACCGTCCACCAGGACGTCGTGATCATCTTCGAGGACTCCGGTGAACCGCGCATCAGCCGGGACCTCACCGCGCCGCCGGCCAACTAGCGGGGCCGCAGCGCCCGTCACCCTGCTAGCGTGCAGACGTGACCAGTCCGCAGAGAGTCCCCGCGTCCACCTACCGCCTGCAACTGACCGGTGACTTCACCCTGGACGATGCGCGTACGGTGCTGCCGTACCTGCGGGACCTCGGCGTGGACTGGGTGTACCTGTCCCCGATGCTCGGCGCCGAGGAGGGCTCGACCCACGGCTACGACGTGGTGGACCCCACCCACGTGGATGATGCCCGCGGGGGAGAGGCCGGGCTGCGCGAGCTCGCCGAGGCGGTCCACGAGGCGGGCGGCGGGATCCTGGCGGACATCGTCCCCAACCACGTGGGCGTGGCCACCCCGAAGGACAACGCCTGGTGGTGGGACGTGCTCAAGCACGGCCGGGCCTCGAAGTACGCGATGGCCTTCGACATCGACTGGGCCGCCGGCGACAGCCGGATCTGGCTGCCCGTGCTGGGTGACGGCACGGAGGAGGACCCGGAGGCCGAGCTGTCGAGGTTGCGGATCGTGGACGGGGAACTGCACTACTACGACAACGTCTATCCGCTGGCCCCGGGCACCGAGGAGGCGGCGCGCGCCGCCGTCGCGGCCGGCACGGACGGTCCCGACGGCGGCGGCGCTCCCGCGGACCGTCCCGAGGAGGAGCGCGTGGCCCGGGCGGCCCACGCGCTGCAGAACTACCGCCTGATGCCCTGGCGGGAGGCCGACGAGCGGCTGAACTACCGCCGCTTCTTCGCGGTCAACTCGCTGGCAGGGGTCCGGGTCGAGATCCCGCGCGTGTTCTCCGAGACGCACCGGGAGATCCTGTCCTGGGTCCGGGACGGGCTCGTGGACGGGCTGCGCGTGGACCACCCGGACGGACTGGCCGACCCGGGCGGTTACTTCGAGAACCTGCGCCAGGCCACGGGTGGGATCTACCTGCTGGGGGAGAAGATCCTCGAGCCCGGCGAGCGGATGCCCGCGGCGTGGGCCGTGGACGGCACCACCGGTTACGACGCCCTCGGCGAGGTGGACCGCGTCCTCGTCGACCCGGCCGGGGCCCCCGAGCTGGACGCGGTGGCCGCCCGGCTCGGGGACTGGGCGGACCCGGACGCGGAGGTGGTGTGGGCGGAGATGATCCACGGCACCAAGAGGGCGGTGGCGGATGGCATGCTGCGCTCCGAGGTGGAGCGGCTGGCCCGGCTGGTGCCCGGCGTCATCCCCGGGGAGCAGGCCGACGGCGAGGAGCACGGTGAGCACCGGGTCCAGGACGCCCTGGCCGAGCTGCTGGCCTGCTTCCCCGTCTACCGCTCCTACCTGCCCACCGGCCGCGAGCACCTGGACGACGCCGCGGCCGAGGCCCGGCGCCGCCGTCCCGAGCTCGCCGACGTGCTCGAGGCCCTCATGCCGTTGCTGGCGGATCCCGACCACCCGGTGGCCGAGCGCTTCCAGCAGACCTCCGGCATGGTCATGGCCAAGGGCGTGGAGGACACGGCGTTCTACCGGTACACCCGGCTGGCCTCGCTCAACGAGGTCGGCGGGGACCCGTCGGCGTTCGCCCTGGACCTGGACGCCTTCCACGCCGCCCAGGCCGACCGGCAGGCCCGGATGCCCCGCACCATGACCACCCTGTCCACGCACGACACCAAGCGCAGCGAGGACGTGCGCGCCCGGATCGACGTGCTCTCCGAGATCCCCCGGGAGTGGACGGCCGCCCTGGAACGGTTCCGGCAGATGGCCCCGCTCGGGGACGGCCCGTTCGAGAAGCTGCTGTGGGAGACGGTCGTGGGCGCCTGGCCGGTGGACGGCACGGCCCTGGAGACCCAGCGGCTGGCCGACTACGCGCTCAAGGCGGCGCGCGAGGCGGCCACGCGCACCACCTGGACCGAGCCGGACGAGCGGTTCGAGGCCCTCCTGGCAGACCTCGCCGAACGGGCCACGGGCACCGGGGAACTGCGCGAGGCCGTCCAGGCGGTCGCCGACCGGATCACCGTGGCCGGAGTCTCGAACCAGCTGGCCATGAAGCTCATCCAGCTGACCATGCCCGGGATCCCGGACGTCTACCAGGGCACCGAGGTCCCGTTCCCCACGCTCGTGGACCCGGACAACCGCCGGCCCGTGGACTTCCGCGAGCGGGCGGCGCTGCTGGCCCGGCTCGACGGCGGCTGGACCCCCGAGTTCCCCCGGCCCGCCGAGGACACCGGCCAGATCGACGGCGAGGCACTCGCCGAGTACGCCGCCGGGCTGAAGCTGCTGGTCACCTCACGGGCGCTGCGGGCCCGCCGGGAACACCCCGAGTGGTTCAACCGCTACCAGGACCTGGACGTCCTCGGCGAGGCCGCCGATCACGTGGTCGCGTTCTCCCGCGGGGGCTGCATCACCCTGGCCACCCGCTGGCCGCTGGGACTGGCCGACGAGGGCGGCTGGGGTGACACCGCCGTGGTGCTGCCCCGCCAGGCCGTGGTGGACCTGGTCACCGGACGCCGTTTCGGCGGGGCCTTCACGGACGGGACCACCCGACTGGCCGAGATCTTCGAACACCACCCGGTCGCCCTGCTGGTGCCGGAGGAGGGGAACACGCTGCGATGACGGAGACGAGGGACCGGGGAACGTCCCGGGAGCAGGGGCACTCAGCGCACCCACGGGACACCCGGTGGTCGGTCTGGGCACCGGAGGCCGGGACCGTCGAGCTGATGGTCACCGACCGCGAGCCGGGGGCCGTCCACGACAGCGCCGACCGGTGGGCCGGCGCCCAGGCGTTCCCGATGGAACCGGCCGGGGACGGGTGGTGGGTGCCCGGGGCCACCGCTCCCGGAGGCACCGACGTGGGCTACGGATACCGCGTGGACGGCGAGGGACCGTTCCCGGACCCGCGCTCGCGGTGCCAGCCGGACACCGTCCACGGCCCCTCCCGGCTGGTGGACGCCGAGGCCTACGACTGGCACGACGGCGACTGGACCGGACGGCCCCTGCGCGGCGCGGTCATCTACGAGCTCCACGTGGGCACCTTCACCCCCGAGGGCACCCTCGCCGCGGCCGTCGACCGGCTCGGCCACCTCGTCTCGCTCGGGGTGACGCACGTGGAACTGCTGCCCGTGAACTCCTTCGGCGGCCGGCACAACTGGGGCTACGACGGTGTCGGCTGGTACGCCGTGGACGCCTCCTACGGCGGGCCCGAGGCCTACCGGCGCTTCGTGGACGCGTGCCACGCAGCCGGTCTGGCGGTCCTGCAGGACGTCGTCTACAACCACCTGGGTCCCTCCGGGAACTACCTGCCGAAGTTCGGTCCCTACCTGACCGAGCAGTCCACCGGCTGGGGCAGCGGCCTGAACCTGGACGGCCCGGACTCGGACGAGGTCCGCCGGTACATCCTCGACAACGTGCGGATGTGGGCCGAGGAGTACCACGTGGACGGCTTCCGGCTGGACGCCGTCCACGCACTGCACGACACCCGCGCGGTCCACGTGCTCGAGGAGATGGCCGCCGAGGTCGACGCCCTGTCCGCGCGGCTGGGCCGGCCCCTGGTGCTGGTGGCCGAATCGGACCTGAACGATCCGCGGATGATCAGCCCCCGCGCACCCGGCGGCGCCGGTGGTCACGGGCTCACCGGCCAGTGGTCGGACGACTTCCACCACGCCGTGCACGTGGCGCTGACCGGGGAGACCGAGGGCTACTACGCCGACTTCGCCTCCCTGGACGCACTGGGCAAGGTCCTCAACGAGGGCTTCTTCCACGACGGCACCTACTCGTCCTTCCGCCGCCGCCACCACGGCCGCCCGCTGGGCGAGCACACCCCGGCGGAGGCCCTCGTGGTGTGCACCCAGAACCACGACCAGGTCGGCAACCGGGCCACGGGGGACCGGTTGACCGCGTCCCTGGACGAGGGGCGACTGGCCATCGGGGCGGCGCTGCTGATGGCCGGGCCCTTCACCCCCATGCTGTTCATGGGGGAGGAGTGGGCGGCGTCCACGCCCTGGCAGTTCTTCACGGCCCACCGCGAGCCGGAACTGGCCGAGGCGGTGACCCAGGGCCGGCGCAGGGAGTTCGAGCGCATGGCCTGGGACCACGACGCCGTCCCGGACCCGCAGGCGGAGCAGACCTTCCGGGACTCCACGCTGCGCTGGGAGGAGGCCGGCACCGGCCGGCACGCCCGGCTGCTGGAGCTGTACCGCCGGCTGGCCGCCCTGCGCGCCGAACTGCCCGAACTGACCGACCCCGACCGCGCCACCACGCACGCCACCGTCGACGCCGGCCGGCGCCACCTGCGGCTGGACCGTGGCCTGCGGAAGGGGGCGGCCGACGTCGGGACCGGGGTGGGTGTCTCCCTCCAGGCCGGCGGGCACGGCGCGGGATCCGTGGTGCTCCTGGCCGCCTTCGGTGAGGACCCCCTGCCGGTCCCGCCCGAACTGGCCGGCCACCGGCTGCTGGCCGGGCACGGCGTCGACGGGCCGGTGCCGGCCGGCGACCAGGGTGGTCCCGCCGGCGAGGACGCACTGCCGGCGTCCGTCCCCGCACCCGGTTTCCTGCTCCTCGGGCGTCGCTGACCGGCCCTGCGGCCCGGCCGGTCCCCGGGACGGGGACGCCCGGGCCCGGGGTCACAGTCCGGGGTCACAGTCCGGGGGTCTGCGCGGACTGCGGGCTCCAGGGGCCGTCCGGACCGGCGGCCCGCGGCGGTACGGCCCGCAGCATGGTGGTGGTGGGGTGCAGGGCCACCGCGTCCTCGTCCCGCCGCGCGGGCAGCACGGTGCTGATGTAGGACTGCAGGGCCTCGGTCAGCGGCACGGACCGGTTCTGGTTCTCGGACAGGTACCACCGGTGCTCCAGCAACTGGTGCATCACCTCGGCCGGTTCGAGCTTGCCGGAGAGCTCGGGGGGGATGGACCGGGTCACGAGGTCGAACACCTCCTCGACCCAGAGGTGGGCGGCCTCCTGCTCGTCGAGCTCGGGGTGCCGGTCGGCACGGAAGTGGTCGATGTCCCGCAGCAGCCGGCGGGCCTGGTTCTCCTGCACGTCCAGCCCGGTCAGGCCCAGCAACCGCCGCTGGTGGTGGCCCGGGTCCACCACCTTGGGCTGCAGCACCAGCTCGGAACCGTCGGGGGTGGTGCGGATCGCGTACTCCTCCACGTCGAAGCCCAGGGCGTTGAGCCGGCGGATCCGGTCCTCCACCCGCCAGCGCTCCTCGGTGCGGAAGGACATGTCCCCGGTGAGCTCGTCCCAGAGTCGGCGGTAGGCGTTGATGATCAGCTCGGAGGTCGTCACCGGATCCACGTCCGGGTCCAGCATGCCCCCGCTCGCCAGGTCCATCAGCTCCCCGGCGATGTTGACGCGGGCGATCTCCAGGTCGTGCTCGCGCTGCCCGCGGGACAGGGAGGGGTGCAGTTCCCCCGTCTCGGCGTCCACCAGGTAGGCGGCGAACGCACCGGCGTCGCGGCGGAACAACGTGTTGGACAGGGACACGTCCCCCCAGTAGAAGCCCACCAGGTGCAGTTCCACCAGCAACAGGGCCATCGCGTCGATCAGCCGCGTGACGGTGTCCTGGTGGAGGCTGCGGGAGAACACCGCGCGGTAGGGCAGGGAGAAGCGCAGGTGGCGGGTGACCAGCGCCGTCAGCAACGGTTCCCCGTCCGCCGTGGTGCGGCCGCTGACCACGGCCACCGGTTCCACGCACGGCAGGTTCAGCCGTTCCAGGCGCCGCAGCAACTGGTACTCCCGCCGCGCGGACTCCTCCGTGGTCTCCTTCACCGCCACCACGGCCCCGGCCAGGTGCGCGAACCGCACCACGTGCCGGGAGATGCCGCGGGGCAGGGCGGCGAGGGTCCGCACCGGCCAGTCCTCCAGGGAGACGTCCCAGGGCAGGGCCAGCAGCTCCGTGGCGCCCAACTGCGAGGACACCGAGGTCGTGATGTCCAGTCCGGTGCGTGAGGCCAAGGGACAGCTCCTTCCGTCGCGATGGTCGCGGGCGACCGGGGACCCGTGCGCAGTGGGGGACTGCCCCCGGCCCCTCAGGCGGGCACGACGCCCGTGTCCGCAGTGTCCTCCATGAGCCGACCCCCGTCCAGCCGCAGCACCCGGTCCGCCGCGGAGGCCAGGGGTCCGGGATCGGCCGTGGCCTGCAGGGTGGTGACCCGCAGGTTCCGGACCAGCGAGCGGATCAGGTCCGCGGTGTGGTCCCTCAGCTCCGGGGACACCATGGCCAGCGGGTCGTCCATGAGCAGCACCGCCGGCCGCCGGACCACGGCCCGGGCCAGCGCCACCTGCTGGCGCTGGGGCCCGGTGAGCCGGTCCGGGCCGAGGTCCAGCCGGTCCGTCAGGTCCAGCAGCCGGGCGGCCTCGGACACCCGCTCCTCGCGTTCGGCCTCGGGGACGCCGGCCACGCGCAGGGCGAAGCTCATGTTGTCCCGCACGCTCATGTGCGGGTAGAGGGCGTAGTTCTGGAACACCAGCACGGCGTCACGGCCCTGGGCCGGGACGGCGGTGACATCCACCCCGCCGATCAGCACCCGCCCGCTCGTGGGGTCCTCCTGCCCGGCCAGCACGCGCAGCAGGGTGGACTTGCCGGCGCGCGGCGGGCCCGTGATCACCACGAACTGCCCGTCCGCGGCGTGCAGGTCCAGCCCGTCCAGGGCGGGCCCCGGGGCGTCCGGGTAACGCACGGTGACGTTCTCCAGGGTCACCGACGCCATCGGGCCACCGCCTGGAGCACCGGGGCCAGCGCGGCCGGCCCGTCGATCCGGAACCGGGCCGCCGTCGGGCCGTCGCCGACCTTGATGCCGACGTCCGTGGTGGGGTCGAGGCGGGCGAAGCCGTGCTCGTCGGTGACGTCGTCCCCCGCGAACAGGACCGCCTCGGCACCGCTGGTCCGGCGCAGCAGGTCCAGGCCCTGGCCCTTGTCCGCACGCACCACGGAGACCTCGTACACGTCCTTGCCGTGGCCGGGGTAGATCCCGTCCCGGCCCGCCAGCGCCGCCTCGGCCTCCGCCACGGCCTGGCGCCTGGCCTGCTCCGTCGCGGCCAGCCGCACCTGCAGCACCCGGCCGGCCGGCTTGTGCTCCACCCAGGAGTCCGGGTAGCGCGCCGCGATCCGCTCCAGCACGGCCCCGACGTCGGCCAGCGTCCTGCGCTGCGTATCGTCCAGTTCCAGCGGGGGCGCGTCCGGTCCCAGGCGCCGCTCGGCCCCGTGGGAGCCGATCAGCAGGGTCCGGTCCGGGGGCGTGGCAACGGTGATGAGGGACTCCAGGGCGCGGCCGGAGACCAGGGCGGTGTGGACCCCGGGCAGCCCCGTCAGCGCGTCCAGGGCCGCGGCGTTCTCCGGGACCGGCCGGGCGTCCTCGGCGCGGTCCACGAGCTCGGAGACGACGCCGTCGAAGTCCAGGGCCACCAGCACGGTGTCCCGGGCGGAGAACTCACGCAGGGCGCGCTCCAGGTCAGGGTCCAGGCCGTCAGTCATCGGCCAGCCGCAACTGCTCGGCCCGTCGCGCCTGTTCGGCCTGTTCAGCGTGTTCGGCGTGCTCGTCCTCGCGGCGCTCGCGGTCGTCGTCGGTGTCCATGAAGGCGCTCTGGACGGCGTCCTCCGGCCGGGGCCGGCGCCGCTTGGTCCGTCCGCCCAGGCGGTCGAGGAAGTCCCGGGACCACTTGGCGACGTCGTTCGTGAGGACCTGCCGGTGCATGGCCCCCATCCGCCGGCGGGCGTCCTGGGGGTCCATCTGGATGGCCTCCATGATGGCGTCCTTGAGGCCGTCGATGTCGTGCGGATTGACCAGCAGGGCGTCACGGAGCTGGTCGGCGGCGCCGGCGAACTCGGACAGGACGAGGACGCCGCCCCAGTCGCCGCGCACGGCCGCGTACTCCTTGGCCACGAGGTTCATGCCGTCCCGCAGCGCGGTGACCAGCATGACGTCGGCGGCCAGGTAGAGGGCCACCATCTCCTCCACGGGGTAGGAGTGGTGCAGGTAGCGGATCGCGGTGTGGCCCATGGTGTCGAAGGTGCCGTTGACCCGGCCCACGGACAGCTCGATCTCGTCCCGCAGCTCCCGGTAGGTCTCCACGTTCTCCCGCGAGGGACTGGCGACCTGGACCAGGCACGCCTGTTCCACGGTGACCTGCGCGTCCTCCAGCAGCTCGGCGAAGGCCTTGATCCGGTGGCGGATCCCCTTCGTGTAGTCCAGCCGGTCCACGCCGAGCAGGATGGTCTGCGGATTGCCCAGTTCCTCCCGGATCTGGCGGGACCGGGCCTGGATCTCGGGATCCGCCGCCAGGGCGGTGACCGTCTGCGCGTCGATCGAGATGGGGAACGCCTCGGCAGCCACGGTGCGCGAACCGCCGTCGAGGTCCGCCACCTCGAGGGAGCCCGAGGTGAACGTCTCACCCAGGATGCGCTCCACGGAGCGCTGGAAGTTCTCCACGTCCGAGGTGCGCTGGAAGCCGATGAGGTCCGCCCCGAGCAGTCCCTCCAGCACCGGGCGACGCCAGGGCAGCTGGGCGAAGATCTCCACCGGTGCGAACGGGATGTGGTGGAAGTAGCCGATGCGCAGGTCCGGGCGCAGCCGTCGCAGCATCCGGGGGACCAACTGCAGCTGGTAGTCCTGCACCCAGACGGTCGCCCCCTCCGATGCCGTCTGCGCGGCGGCCCGCGCGAACCGGGCGTTGACCTGCTGGTAGGTGTCCCACCACTGGCGGTGGAACTCGGGGCGGGCGATCACGTCGTGGTAGATCGGCCACAGGGTGGCGTTGGAGAAGCCCGCGTAGTACTCCTCGATGTCCTGCTCCGACAGCGGCACGGGCACCAGGTGCATGCCGTCATGGTCGAAGGGGTCGGTGGCCTGGTCCGCGTCCCCGGAGTCCTGGGGGGCGCCGTTCCAGCCGACCCACGCGCCCTCCTCGCTGGCCATGATGGGAGCCAGCGCGGTCACCAGGCCGCCGGGGGACCGCTGCCAGCTGGCGTTGCCCTGCTCGTCCACCACCCGGTCGACCGCCAGCCGGTTCGAGACCACGACGAGGTCGTACTGTCCGGGGGCGGGCGGCTCCCCCTCGGTCCGGTCCACGAACGGCACGGTGCCAGTGGGTAATCCGGTGTGCTGGGTGTCGCTCACGACGGGCCTCCTCGTCCTCAACTGCGCCGCCCGCGCGGCACAGGCGACCGGGGCGCCGGACGGACCGACGGCCCTCGTCAAGCCTAGCCTCAGCCGCGGTGCGGCCGGTGCCCGGAGCGCCCGGGGAGGGGGAACGGGCGCCGTCGCCATCCGCCACGGGTTCTCAGGAAGGGCCGGTAGGCTGACCCCCGGCCCGGACGAGGTATCAGGGGGTACCGGCCGCCGGCACCGACCCACACCGCAGCCCCACCGACAGGCAGGACGATGGCTTCCAACGACAAGCAGACCAAGGCAGAACGACAGCAGAGCGCCCGTGAGAAGGCCCGCCGGATGCAGGAGGAACAGCGGCGCCAGGAGAAGCGCCGGTCCCTCATGGTCCGCTGGGGCGTCGTCATCGGCGTCGTGGTGGTGGTCGCCGTGGTCGTGGGCGTCATCTTCATGAACTCGTCCCGTTCCATTCCCGACGCCGGCCCGGCACCCACCGTGGCCAACGAGCACGGCGGCGTGGTGCTGACCTCGACCACCGAGCTGGCACCCAGCGAGTTCGGCGGCGAGCAGGTGGACGCCACCTCCGTCGAGGTGCCGGAGACGCCCACCCCGATGGAGACCGTGCCCGGCCTCGAGGAGCGCGGGGCCGGCGACCCGGCCCAGATCATCATCTACGCCGATGCCAACTGCGTGCACTGCGCCAGCTTCGAGTCCGAGAACGGCGAGCAGCTGAACCAGTGGCTGGACGCCGGCGAGGCCACCGTGGAGTACCGGCTGCTGGACTTCCTGGACAACCCGGCCACCGGCAACTACTCCTCGCGCGCCGCCAACGCCGCCCTGTGCGTGGCCGAGGGCTCGCCGGAGAACTACAACTCCTTCGTGGCCCAGGTGTTCGCCGCCTACACCGGTGAGGGCATGAGCGACGACGACCTCAAGTCCATGGCCTCCGGCCTGGGTGCCGACGTCAACGGGTGCATCGACGGCAACACCTACCGTCCCTACGTCAAGTACAGCGGGGCGACCGCGCGGGCGGACGGCGTGACCGGCACCCCGACCGTGTTCGTCAACGGCCAGAACTGGGCCGAGTCCGCCCAGGAGGGCCAGTCCTTCGCCGACTGGGCCCAGTCCGTGATGGAGAAGAAGTCCTGACCGACTGACCGCAGGGCCCGGTGGCCGGCCGGTCGTCTCCGGCGACGGTGCGCCAGGGGCCGATCCGCTACCCTTGAAGGGCCGGTCTTCCGGCGCCGCCACGGCGCCCGGGGCCCGGCCCTTCTCGCCTCCTTAGCTCAGCTGGCCAGAGCACCTGTCTTGTAAACAGGGGGTCACCGGTTCGAATCCGGTAGGGGGCTCTGCGAACCCCGTCCTGCCGGCCCTCGTGCCGGCGGGGCGGGGGTCTTCGTCCCCCGCGCGGGGTGCCGGCCCGCAGGAACGGACGGCCGGGCGTGCCGCGGTGGCATAGGCCCCCCGGGACGCGCGCACCGCCGCCGGGCGCCACGATGTCCCGTTGACCAGGGGAGATCCACCGTGCCAGTCCGTTCCGTCCCGTCCCGGGAACCCGCCACCGTGCCGACGCCGGCCGGTGGCCGTCCTGCCGGCCGGCGGGCCGGACGCACGTGGTCCCGGGGCGTCGTGGCCTCGGTGCTCATCGCCGCGATGGCCCTCCTCGTGGCTCCCGCGTCCCTGCCGGCCGGCAGCGCCCGGGCCGCGACGGAATCGTGCGAGCGGACGGACTTCACCGATGTCCCGGCGGGGGCCGCCTTCCGTGGCGACATCATGTGGATGGCCTGCAGGGGCATCACCGTGGGATACGCCGACGGGACCTTCAGGCCCGGCCAGCCGATCACCCGTGGCGAGATGGCCGCCTTCCTGTACCGCCAGGTCCGGCCGGAGGTCACCGTCGACCAGCAACGCGACTTCTCGGACGTGGCCCCGGGGGGCCCGCACTTCACCGCGATCTCCTGGCTGGCAGACACGGGTGCCACCGTGGGCCGGGCCGACGGCACCTTCGGTCCGGGCGAACCGGTGACCCGCGGGGAGCTGACCGCCTTCCTCTACCGGCTGGCCGACGAGTCCTCCACGCCGCCGGCGACCAGTCCCTTCACCGACCTCGGGCCGTCCTCACCCAACTACCGGGCCATCACCTGGGCCGCGGCGCGGGGCATCACCGCGGGTTTCAACGACGGTTCCTTCCGGCAACAGCAGGACATCACCCGCGGCCACGCCTCGGCGTTCCTGCACCGGGCCCACGCAGACCTGGTGGGGACCCGGCCCCCCAGCGGACGGCCGCCGACCAGCTTCACGGTCAGGGGGTCCGGCTGGGGGCACGGAGCGGGCATGAGCCAGTACGGCGCCCGGGCCATGGCCGAGGAGGGCCGCTCGGTCGAGCACATCCTGCGGTACTACTACTCCGGTGCGGACGTCACCCAGTCCGCGCACCGGGCGGCCACCAACATCTCCGTCCACCTGGCCTCCCCGCAGTCGACTACGATCCAGGCCACGAGGCTCGCCGGCGGGACGCCGGGCCTGCAGCGCGTCCGGATCGCCGGAACGGTGCTGCAGGCCCGCGGCGCGGTGCGCCTCGCCGCGGACGGCGGAGCCGTGCTCGTCACCATGCCGGACGGGAAGCGGAAGCGGTCTGCCTCCGCTGTCCTGGAGTGGCCCGGCACCCGGTTCTGGTCACCGGACTCGTCGGAGGCCGCCACCGTCCGGGTGCCGGCCGCGAACGGAAGCCAGCCCCTGGACCTGCGCCACGGGAAGCTCGTCATCTCGGTGGTCAACGGCAAGCTCAACGTGGTCACCGAACTACGGATGAACGACGAGTACCTCTACGGCCTGGCCGAGATGCCCTCCTCCTGGCCCGCCACCGCGCTCCAGGCCCAGGCCGTGGCCGGACGCTCCTACGCGCTGCGGAACATGAACACGCTCAAGGCCGAGTGCGGCTGCCACGTCTGGGACGAGGTGCGCTCACAGAAGTTCACCGGCTGGGCCAAGGAGAACGAGGGTGGCGGCCGCTACGGGAACCGATGGAAGGCCGCCGTGGACGCGACCGTGACGCGCGCCCGGCCGGGCGATCCGACCTCCTCACCGGTGGCGGCGAAGAGCCTGTGGCACCGTGGGTCGATCATCGACGCCACGTACTTCTCCTCCAGCGGCGGCCACACCCGCTCGGCGCAGGACGTCTGGGGCAACGCGGTGCCGTACCTGCAGGGCAGGCCGGACCCCTACAGCCTCTCCGCCGCCGCGAACAACCCGAATGCCTCCTGGACGCAGACGATCAGCCAGGCCGCGATGGCCCAGGCCTTCGGACTGCCCAGCGTGCACTCGGTCCGGTTCACGCGGGACGGGGCGGGCTCGGTGCAGTACGTGACGGCGACGGCCGCGAACGGCGCGACCGCACGGATCACGGGCAACCAGCTCCGGTCCCGTGCGGGGCTGAAGTCCACCTGGGTCGCCTCCATCACGGCGCGATGACCCGCCGCTGACGGACCGGCTGATCAGGGGACGCCGAGCAGGCGCAATCCGGCCGCGGCCACCGCCCCGGTGATCACGACCACCAGGAACGGGGCGCGCAGCACCAGCGCGACCGCGGCGGCCACGACCGCGCCGAGCCGGGCGTCCAGTGCCAGTCCCTGGCCGGCGGCGGCGGCGTTCATCACCACGAGCGCGGACAGCAGCCCGATGGTCACCGCGTTGGCCGTGCGCAGCATCCTCGGGTCATCCAGGACCGTGGCGGGCACGAGGTAGCCCAGCAACTTGGTGCCGAAGGCGATCGCGCTCGCCAGCAGGACCCATTCCCACGTGCTCACGCCGTCGACTCCCTCGTGCCGGTCCGTTCCGTCCGTGCAGGCCCCGGCTGGCCTCCCCGCGGGCCACGCCCCCGGCGTGCCGGGGCCCCGAACCAGCCCCACAGCCCCGCCACGGCCCCGGCGACCAGGATCGGGATCCCGGAGGGCAGTGCCGGCAGGGCGATCGTGGTGACGAGCGCCGTCACCGCCGCCAGGGCCCAGGCGTCACCGGTCTTCAACCGGGGCCACAGCAGGCCGAGCATCGCCGCGGCGGCCGCACCGTCCAGCCCCCAGGCCTTCGGGTCGCCCATCAGGTCCCCGGCGACCGCGCCGAGCACCGTGAAGGCCACCCACGTCAGCCACACCCCGACGCCGGCCGTCCAGAACCCGATGCGGCGCCCGTGCGGATCGGGCTGGGCCATGGACGTGGCCGCGGACTCATCGATGGTCACGTGGGCGGCCAGTGGCTTCAGGGCGGGACCGGGCCGCATCATGGCGTTGAGCTGGACCCCGTAGACGGCGTTGCGGACCCCGAGCAGGCTGGCGGCACCCGTGGCCGCGGCGCCCCCGCCCCCGCCGGCCAGCACTCCCACGAAGGCGAACTGTGAACCACCCGTGAACATCAGCGCGCTCAGGGCGATCGTCTGCCACACGTCCAGCCCCGCCGCGACCCCGAGGGCGCCGAAGGAGATCCCGTAGAGGCCCGTGGCCACGGCGACGGAGGCACCGGTCCGGAAGGCCGGGTGCCTGCCCAGCCGCGTGAAGGAGTCCATGCCGTTCATCGTAGGTGCGCCGCGCCGACCGGCCGTCACCGCGGCTCGCGCGGCCCGTTTTCGGGTTGGGCCCCGGTTCTGCTAAGCTTTCATAGCTGTCAACCCCTGACGGGGAAGGCGCTGGCACGCTGTTGGATCTTTAGCTCAGTTGGTTAGAGCGTTCGCTTCACACGCGAGAGGTCGCTGGTTCGAGTCCAGTAAGATCCACCATTCCTGAAGGGCCCGGTACGGGCCCTTCAGTCGTTAATGGGGGCACTACAGTGTGCCGTGGGCCGCCCGTCCACCCCGGACCGGGGCCCGAACCGGGCAGGGACAGGACAGCGGAGAGTACGACGGGCGGCGGTGCGGGAGGCACCGCGACCGGTACGGACGGGACAGGAGGAGAGGCAGCCGTGGACGATCAGGCCAGGACGCGATCGGGACGCCGGCGCATCCAGGAACCGCCCGTGGAACTGTCTCAGATCCCCATCATCCGTCCCGCGGCACAGACTCCCGCGGGAGCGCCCTGCGGGGAACACCCCGCCTCCGGCCATCCCGCCGTCGAGGAGGGCGCCCCCGCCACGAGCTCGATCACGGACTTCCCCCTGGGCCCGGCGGCCGAGGCCGCCGGCCACGTGCCGACCAGTCAGACCCCCACCGCCGCCCAGGCGCCCGCTCCGGCGACCGGCCCGCAGCCCACGGTCGCTGCCCCCGTCGTCGCCGACGGCGCCGGCGTGGGGCCCGTCACCGACACCCCGATCACGGAGCCGCCCAGCTCCGTGCCGGTGCCGCAGTCCGTGCTGGCGCCCTCCGAGCCGGTCACCGGCGAGCCGCCGACCGTCCCGGTGGCCCTGCGGGGGCCGAAGAAGCCGCGGTTGCGGTTCTCAGGCAGCTCGGCGATCCGGCGGATCATGTACTCGGAACCGTTGCCGACGCAGGCCCTGTCCATGGTGGACCGGATCGCCGGCAGCCCGTACGCCAACCCCTACCTGCGCACCACCCGGCTGGCGGACGCCGACGAGCGGGCCACCCTGGACTTCGCGCTGAAACTGGCGGAGACCCTCTTCCGCTTCGGCGCCGGTGCGCTCGAGGTGGAGACCTCGATCATCGTGGTGACCCAGGCCTTCGGCGTGCACGAGACCGAGGTGGACATCACCAACCAGTCGATCTCGCTGAACTACGCACCCGCCGGCAAGACGCCGTACACGCTGCAGCGCGTGGTGCGGTCCTGGTCGCAGAACTACGCGGGGCTGGCGCTGATGCACCGGCTGGTGTCCGCGATCGCCGCCGGAGAGGTGGACCGGGACGAGGCCCAGCAGCGGCTGGCCGACATCCGGCACAAGCCCAAGCCGTTCCCGAAGTGGCTCAACACCCTGTCCGCCGGGCTGTTCGCGGCCACCTTCGTGCTGTTCGTCGGCGGCGGGCTGGTCGGGGCGGGGGTGGCCCTGCTGTCCACCTCGCTGCTGATCACCGTGATGGACGTGATGGGCCGGGCCCGGATCCCGGAGTTCTTCGCCACGATGGCCGGTGGCTTCATCGCCACCGTGATCGCCCTGGTGCTCTTCGAGCTCGACGTGCCGCTGGGGCCGTCCCTGGTGGTGGCCGGCGGGATCATGCTCCTGTTGCCGTCGGGCCGCTTCGTCTCCGCGGTGCAGGACGCGATCAACGGCTTCCCCGTGACCGCCGCCGGCAGGTTCGTCTCCGCAGCCCTCATCTTCGCGGCGCTGATCGCGGGGATCATGTCCGCCGTGGTGTTCGCCAGCCTGATGGGCTTCGCGGAACTGGACGTGGACAACGCCAGCTCCTCGACGTACCCGGTCTGGTTCATGGGCCTGCTCGTCTTCCTGGCGGCCGTCTGGGACTCGATCTTCGAGCAGTCCGAGTGGAAGCTGCTGCTGCCCACCGCCCTGGTGTCCCTGACGGGTTTCGTGGCCTACGCCGGCGCGGAGGCCCTGGGCGTGGGACCCCGGCTGACCCCCGCCATCGCCGCCGTGGTCATCGGCGCCGTGGGCCGGTACGTGGCCCTGAGGATGGGCGCGCCCCAGCTCGTGGTGGCCGTGCCGGCCATCCTGTTCCTGCTGCCCGGACTGACCATCTTCCGGTCCATGTACGGCATCGCCATGGACAGCGGCGCCCTCGTGGACGGGCTCGTCGGGCTGTTCAACGCCTCCGCCACCATCATGGCCATCGCCGCCGGCGTGGTCCTGGGCGACACCCTGGCCCGTCCGTTCACCACCGCCCTGCAGGCCAACGAACGGCGCCGGATCGGCCGCCGCTGACCGGTCCGCACGGTGTGGCCGGAGTGGTCAGGAGTGGTCGACGCGCCAGTCGACCGGCTCGGCGCCCCACTGCTCCAGCAGCTCGTTCGTGCGGCTGAACGGCCGCGAGCCGAAGAACCCGCGCCGGGCCGAGAGCGGGGACGGGTGGGCAGACTCGATGATCCCCAGGGGCGCGTCCGCGGGCGCGTGGCGCTGCAGCACCGGGGCCATCTTCCGTGCATCGGCACCCCACAGGATGGCCACCAGCGGGGTGCCTCGTCCGGACAGTGCCTCCACGGCGGCCTCGGTCACCCGCTCCCACCCCAGCCCCCGGTGGCTGGCGGGCTGGCCGGCGGCCACGGTCAGGACCCGGTTCAGCAGCAGCACGCCCTGCCCGGTCCAGGCGGTCAGGTCACCGTGGGGGGCCGGGGGGATGCCGAGGTCCTCGGACAGCTCCTGGTAGATGTTCACGAGTGAGCGCGGCAGCGGTGACACGTGCCGGTCCACGGCGAAGCTCATCCCGATCGGGTGCCCCGGCGTGGGATAGGGGTCCTGGCCCAGGATCAGCACCCGGACCTCGTCGAAGGGCTGCCGGAAGGCCCGCAGGATGTTCTCCGGCGCCGGGAGGACCTGCTCCCCGTCGGCCCGCCGGGCCTTGACCTCGCGCCCGACGGCGTCCAGGGCCTCCTGCTGGGGCGCCAGGGCGCGCTCCCATCCGGGATCCAGTGGTTCGAGCAGTCTCATCGGTGCAGACTATCGAATGACACCGCTGTAGTTCGGCGGAGTAGACTGTGGAGTACTCCGTCCAGCGCCGTGGGTGCCCGAACAGATGCGCGGCGGGGGACCACTTCCCGGAAGGACCTTCCCATGACTGCAGCTGACCCCGTCCCCTCGGAGCGCGAGGACGACCCGCGCGCTGACCGGGGGCAGGACGACGGGCAGGAGGGCGCGGGCGGGCAGGAGCCCGGGGCGTCGTCGTCGGCACTGTCCGAGCGGGACCGGGACATCCTGGACTTCGAGGACCAGTGGTGGAAGTACGGCGGGGCGAAGGACCAGGCGATCCGCGACCGGTTCTCCATCTCGGCCACCACGTACTACCAGGTGCTCAACGGCCTGCTCGACCGCCAGGAGGCCCTGGCCCACAAGCCGATGCTGGTCAAGAGATTGCGTAGACTACGGACGACTCGCCACCGGGCCCGCAGCGCCAGGCGGCAGGAGGCCTGAGCGCCACGGTCATGGGGCCGTGGCCACGTCCGCGGCAGCCACCACGGCGCCGCCCGGTGCCGAAGATCTGGTGATGATGGTCCATGACTGAGTACCCGCGCGATCAGTTCGATGACGTGCCCGAATACCGCAACCGCAAGGGCGGCCATCGGGCCGTGGCGGAGCCGTCCGGCGGCACCGGCCCGTCCGGGCTGACCTGGATCTCGCTCGCCGCCGCCCTGGCCCTGGTGATCGGGGCGTTCTCGTACTTCATCCTGCCCACGCTGCGGGTCCAGGAGACCGCCCGGCCCGGTGCTGCGGAGGCGTCGGTGTCCGGGTCGGCGGCACCGGGGCAGGCAACCTCCCCGGGAATGACCCGGCCCGGTTCCGGGGCGGGGACCGCCGACCCGTCGGCCTCCGGCACGGCCAGGGCGGCGTCGTCGTCCGCGCCACCGGCCCGGTCTCCGGAACCCAGTACGACGCCGCGGAAGACCACGACCCCGCAGCCCACGAAGACGCCGGAACCCACGCCGACTCCCACGCAGACCCAGGAGCCTCAGACGGTGGACTACTCCTTCCCGGTGGAGGTCTACAACGCCTCCCGGGTCAACGGGCTGGCCGGCCGGGTCGGCGGCACCCTCTCCGGTTCCGGCTTCACGGTGGCCACCGCCGGGAACTGGTCGGGATACCCGGTGTCCTCCTCCGCGGTCTTCTACTCGTCGAACCCGGTCACCGCCCAGGCGGTCGCGGCCCGGCTCGGGCTGCCGGCGGTCTATGACGGGCGGATCCCCGGCATCGCCGTGGTGGTCACCGCGTCCTACGCCGGCTGACGTCCCGATGCGCACCCCGCGTTCCGGACGCGGATTCCCCTGCCCGCTGAACAACCGTCCGGGGCCCGGCCCGATGTTTGCACTCGGGTGTGCCGAGTGCTAAATATGGACTAGCACTCAGTGGTTCGGACTGCCAAGGCCCGCAGGCATGCGGGTGGTCCGCGCCACGAGTTTGACCTGAACGTGGTGAGGCCCGGCCCAGGGCCGTCCGTCGCGGGCACTGCACAGGTCGGTTGAACACTGCCAAGCAACGCCAAGGTCCAGAAAGGACAGTGCACACATGGCCAAGACCATTGCATTCGACGAAGAGGCGCGCCGCGGCCTGGAGAAGGGCCTGAACACCCTTGCCGACGCCGTCAAGGTGACCCTCGGCCCGCGCGGCCGCAACGTGGTGCTGGAGAAGAAGTGGGGCGCGCCCACCATCACCAACGACGGTGTCTCCATCGCCAAGGAGATCGAGCTCGAGGATCCGTACGAGAAGATCGGCGCCGAGCTCGTCAAGGAGGTCGCCAAGAAGACCGACGACGTCGCCGGCGACGGCACCACCACCGCCACCGTGCTGGCCCAGGCCCTGGTCAAGGAAGGCCTGCGCAACGTGGCCGCCGGCGCCGACCCGCTGTCCCTGAAGCGCGGCATCGAGAAGGCCGTGGAGGCCGTCACCGCCGAGCTCATCGCCTCCGCCAAGGAGATCGAGACCAAGGAGCAGATCGCCGCCACCGCGTCGATCTCCGCCGCCGACCCGCAGATCGGCGCCCTGATCGCCGAGGCCCTGGACAAGGTCGGCAAGGAGGGCGTCGTCACCGTCGAGGAGTCCCAGACCTTCGGCCTGGAGCTCGAGCTCACCGAGGGCATGCGCTTCGACAAGGGCTACATCTCCGGCTACTTCGTCACCGACGCGGAGCGCCAGGAGACCGTGCTGGAGGATCCGTACATCCTCATCGTCAACTCCAAGATCTCCAACGTGAAGGACATGGTGTCCCTGCTGGAGAAGGTCATGCAGTCCGGCAAGCCGCTGCTGATCATCGCCGAGGACGTCGAGGGCGAGGCCCTGGCCACCCTGGTGGTCAACAAGATCCGCGGCACCTTCAAGTCCGTGGCCGTCAAGGCCCCGGGCTTCGGCGACCGCCGCAAGGCCATGCTGGCCGACATCGCCATCCTCACCGGTGGCCAGGTCATCTCCGAGGAGGTCGGCCTCAAGCTGGAGAACGCCACCCTGGACCTGCTGGGCACCGCCCGCAAGGTCGTCGTCACCAAGGACGAGACCACCATCGTCGAGGGTGCCGGTGACGCCGAGGAGATCGCCGGACGGGTCAGCCAGATCCGTGCCGAGATCGAGAACACCGACTCCGACTACGACCGCGAGAAGCTGCAGGAGCGCCTGGCCAAGCTGGCCGGCGGCGTGGCCGTCATCAAGGCCGGTGCCGCCACCGAGGTGGAGCTCAAGGAGCGCAAGCACCGCATCGAGGACGCCGTGCGCAACGCCAAGGCCGCCGTGGAGGAGGGCATCGTCGCCGGCGGTGGCGTCGCCCTGATCCAGGCCGGCACCAAGGCCTTCGACTCGCTGTCCCTCGAGGGTGACGAGGCCACCGGTGCCAACATCGTCAAGGTCGCCATTGAGGCCCCGATGAAGCAGATCGCCTACAACGCCGGCCTGGAGCCGGGCGTGGTGGCAGCCAAGGTCAAGGGCCTGGCCGCCGGCCACGGCCTGAACGCCGCCACCGGTGAGTACGAGGACCTGCTGGCCGCCGGCATCAACGACCCGGTCAAGGTGACCCGCTCTGCCCTGCAGAACGCCGCCTCGATCGCCGGCCTGTTCCTGACCACCGAGGCCGTCGTGGCCGACAAGCCTGAGCCGGCCGCTGCCATGCCGGGTGGCGACGACATGGGCGGCATGGGCGGTATGGGCGGCATGATGTGATGACCTGCTCCTAGCAGGCATCACCGGCCGTCCGGGCGGGACTGATCCCGCCTCGAACGCCAGTGACGGCGAAGGCCCGGTTCCCGGTTTGTCTCCCGGGGGCCGGGCCTTCTCGTGTCCCGGCCCGGTTCCGGACCGTCAGCGGCGGGACCACCACCGGGAGGTCGGGTGCAGCTCCGCGGAGAGGTTGCGGCGGGCCGCCCCGTCCCACATCCGGTGACCCGTCGCGGTCCGGTACAGCGGGTCGGCGTCCAGCAGGGACTGCACGACGGCGGCCCGGCCTGCGGCGAAGGCATCGTCCGGCACGTGCGAGAAGTCCTTCCGGACGGCGGCCAGGTACCGCGCGTAGTCACCGCGACCACGTCCCAGCACCTCCAGGTCCGCGTCACTGAGCACGGCGCCGGAGCGGTCCAGGGGGTCCGGGTCGTGAGTGGTGGTCAGCCGGACCAGCCGGGCCGTCTCCGCGATCTCCGGGTCCGGCAGTCCGAGATCCGACAGGACGGTCTCCGCCAGCACCGCGGAGTCCTCCTCGTCCTGCCCGGGCGGCCGGCCGGGGTCGCCGCGGTAGACGGCGTCATGGAACCAGGCGGCCAGCTTGACGGCCCGGTCCCAGCGACCGCAGTCCTCTCCCTGGCGCAGCAACAGGTCGACGCTCTTCAGCACGGCCAGCAGGTGGGAACGGTCGTGGTAGTGGCGGTGGGGTTCGGACCACCGGGCCAGCAGGTCTGCCACCACGGGTTCGCGCTCGAGGGGGGAGTGACCGGGCAGCAACCGGTTGAACCGCTGGGTGAGGATCTTGTCCAGCTTGCCCGGCCGGTGGCTGGCCGGGATGCGCAACCCGGAGGCGACCAGGCGACGGACGAGCTCGGCGCCGCTGACCTCCTCCGCGCCCAACGCCACCAGGGCCGGGTATCGCTCGACGGGGACGTCATAGTGATCGCCGTCGAAGGCGCGGCGGGGGATCCCGGCCTCCTCGGCGAAGGCGTGCAGTTCCGCCAGGGAGTGGTCCGAGACCAGGTGGGAGAACACGGTGCCGTGGGCGGGCCACCGTGCCGGATCGATCAGCACGGCCATGGTCCCCATCCTAGGTTTCCGCCGGGTGGCTGGAGATGGATTGCCTGCGCACCTCCACCCACCCGGCAGACGTCAGGGCCGGGAGGTCAACCGCGGAACATCGAGGCGTTCGCGGTCTCGGCGTCCAGGTACTGCTGGGCCGCATGGGTCATGGCCCCGCGGATGGACACCAGCGACTCCTCGACGCGGGCCTGGGTGGCCCGCCACTCGGTCAGGATGGTCTGGAAGTTGTTCGAGGCCTGGCCGCGCCAGGTGTCCTGCAGCTGGCGGAGGTTGGCCTCCATCGCGTTGACCTCGGACTGCAGCCGGCCGATGGAGCCCTCCACGGCCTGGCTCTTGGCCATCAGGTCTTCGGTGTCGATCTGGACGAGTGCCATGTTCACTCCTGTGGTGAGGGATCTGGATGCCGGTCCGGCCGCCGCGAGGCGGTCGGACCGACCGGGCCGGAGTGGTCCGGCTCCCCGTCCACGCTAGGAACCCCGTCGGGCACCCGGCAGGGCGTCCTACTCCGTTGTGGAGGACGCCGGCCCGCCGGGCGCCTGTGCAGGACGCGGCGGGAGGGGCGGCTTGCGCCGGCCACGCATCACGCCGCGTCCGTTCCGCGCCGGTTTCCCCGTGGTCACCTGCCTGCCGGTCGGCTGACTGCCGTTCGCCGGTCCGCCGGCGCCGGACTGCTCGCGGGAGGGTTCGTCCCCGTCCACC
Organism: Citricoccus sp.; assembly: GCF_035445025.1. Lineage (NCBI taxonomy): Bacteria > Bacillati > Actinomycetota > Actinomycetes > Micrococcales > Micrococcaceae > Citricoccus > Citricoccus sp. The sequence continues at coordinate 35,382 of NZ_DAOMPX010000019.1, forward strand.
GGCAGGTCCGCGTCTGCGGCGGGGGCCCCGTCCTCAGCCTGGTCCGTCCCGTCCTCGTCGGACTGCTCGTCCTGGTCCTGTGCGGCGGGGATCCAGGGCAGTCGCACGGAGAGGGTGGCGCCGCCCCCGGGCGTCTGGGTCAGCCGCACGGTGCCGTCGTGCTGGGCGACGATCGCCGCGACGATGGCCAGCCCCAGGCCCGTGCCGCCGGTCTCCCGCTGGCGTGAGGAGTCCGCCCGGTAGAAGCGCTCGAAGACCCGGGCCGCGTCGTCCTCGTCGATGCCGGGCCCGTGGTCCCGGATCTCGATCACGGAGTCGCGCGAACCGTGCACCTGCTGGCCGTCGGAGTCGACCGACCCCGGCAGCACGTCCACCGTGCCGACGGCGATCTCCAGCGGAGTGCCCTCCGGGGTGTACCGCAGGGCGTTGGTCACGAGGTTGGCCACCACCTGCCGCAACCGGCCCTCGTCCCCGGAGGTGGGCGCGGAACCGGCGCGGCCGCCGTCGAGCCCCTCGAGCCTGACCTCCCGGTCCGGCGCGTTGACGCGGGCGTCCAGGACGGCGTCGTGGGCCAGCATCATCAGGTCGACCGGCTCATGGTCCAGCGGACGCTGTTCGTCCAGGCGGGCCAGCGTCAGCAGGTCCTCCACGAGCTGGCTCATGCGCTTGGCCTCACCCTCGATCCGGCCCATGGCGGCGTCCACGTCCTCCTTCTCGGAGATCCCGCCGTGCCGGTAGAGCTCGGAGAAGCCCCGGATGGTGACCAGCGGAGTGCGCAACTCGTGCGAGGCGTCCTGGATGAACCGGCGCATGCGTTCCTCGGACTGCTCCTTGGACCGGAACGCGGTCTCGATATGCGCCAGCATGGCGTTCAGGGACCGGGACAGCCGGCCGACCTCGGTGTCCGGGGCGCCCATCTCCACACGCTGGGAGAGGTCGCCGGCCGCGATCTGGGCCGCCGTGCGCTCCACCCGCAGCAGCGGACGGAAGGCGCGGGTGGTCACGGCGTAGGCGATCGCCGAGGCGCCCGCAGTGGCCAGCAGGCCGATGGTGGCCACGAGGGACATCACCCGGTCCACGGAGCTGTACACCGGTTCCAGGGGCAGCGCGATGGCCAGGGATCCCTCACCGGACTCCAGGCGGTAGACCTGCACCCGCCACCCGCGGGAGTCCGCGTGGGTTCCGGGGACCTCGAATGCCTGGGTGCCCCTCGACAGGACCTCCTGTGCCGTCATCCCGGGAATGACCGGCCGGTCCTCGTCGACTCCGGTGAAGGAGGACTTCGTGGTGGTCCGCCCCTCGTTGTCCTGCAGTTCGCCGTAGAAGCGCAGGATGGACTGGGGCGAGGAGAAATAGTCCGTGCCCATGCCGAGGCTGGTCAGGTAGACCGAGACGTTGCTGCGGTTGGCGAACAGGTCCTCGTCGATCTGCCGCACCAGTTCCTGCCGGAACAGGGACGCGGTCAGCGCGGCGGTCACGGCCACGGCCAGCAGCATCAGGCCGCTGGTCATGACCACCAGCTGGGTGCGCAACGAGGAGGTCTTCCAGGTCCGGACGATCTCGTGGAACGGCCGGAAGCGCCCGTTGTGGTTCACGGGTGGGGGCATGCCATCAAGGATACGGACGGTCAGCGCTTCTCAGCGGAGCGCAGCAGGTAGCCGACGCCGCGCTTGGTCTGGATCATGTCCGGCAGGTCGGGGCGGTCGATCTTCCGGCGGAGGTAGGAGATGTACGACTCCACGATCGAGGCGTCCCCGTTGAAGTCGTACTCCCAGACGTGGTCCAGGATCTGCGCCTTGGACAGCACGCGGTTGGGGTTCATCATCAGGTAGCGCAGCAGCTTGAACTCGGTGGGGGACAGTTCCACCACCTCGCCGGCCCGGCGCACCTCATGGGCGTCGTCGTCGAGCTCGAGGTCGTCGACCCTCAGGACGGCGTCGTCGCCGTCGGCCGGGGCGGTGCGGCGCAGCACGGCCCGGATGCGGGCGACCACCTCGTCGAGGGAGAACGGCTTGGTGACGTAGTCGTCACCGCCGACGGTCAGCCCGGTGACCTTGTCCTCGGTGTCATCGCGGGCGGTGAGGAACACGACCGGGAAGTGACGGCCGGCGGCGCGGAGCTTGCGGGTGACCGTGAAGCCGTCCATGTCCGGCAGCATCACGTCCAGGACGGCCAGGTCCGGCTGGTCCTTCTCCGCCGCGGCCAGGGCCTCGCGGCCATTCGCGGCCGCCACCACCTCGAACCCGGCGAACCGCAGGGAGGTGGACAGCAGCTCTCGGATATTGGGCTCGTCATCGACGACCAGGAGCTTGGCTTCGGGCTCTTTGGACTTCATGGATTCCATCGTCCACCCGTTCGCTGAGCATTTCCTGAACGTTGGCTGAGCGAGGTTTCCGGGGTGCCGGACGGTCCCGGGCTGCGTATCCACCGCCACGTCGACGGCAGCGGGCACCTTCCCTAGGGCTGGGCCAGGTCCGCGGCGTCGAGGATCGTGTACGCGTACCCCTGCTCGGCCAGGAACCGCTGCCGCTTCTGGGCGTAGTCCTGGTCCAGCGTGTCGCGGGAGACCACGGTGTAGAAGTGGGCGGACTTCCCGTCCTCCTTCGGGCGCAACAGCCGGCCGAGACGCTGGGCCTCCTCCTGGCGGGAACCGTAGGCCCCGGAGACCTGCACGGCCACCGAGGCCTCGGGCAGGTCGATCGAGAAGTTGGCCACCTTCGACACCACCAGGACCCCTATCTCCCCGTCCCGGAAGGCGCCGAAGAGACGTTGGCGCTCCGCCACCGGTGTCGACCCGGTCAGCACGGGAGCCTCCAGGAGCTCCCCGAGTTCCTCGAGCTGGTCGAGGTACTGGCCGATGACCAGCACCTGCTCACCGGGGTGCCGTCCGAGGATGGAGCGCACCACGGGCAGCTTCACCTCGGAGGTTGAGCACAGCCGATACCTGTCGGCGTCCTCGGCCATCGCGTAGGCCACCCGTTCATCCCTGGGCAGCTCCACCCGCACCTCGATGCACTCGGCCGGGGCGATGTAGCCCTGGGCCTCGATGTCCTTCCACGGGGCGTCGTAGCGCTTCGGCCCGATCAGCGAGAACACCTCGGACTCCCGGCCGTCCTCACGCACCAGGGTGGCGGTCAGCCCCAGCCGACGCCTGGCCTGCAGGTCCGCCGTCAGCCGGAAGATGGGCGCGGGCAGCAGGTGCACCTCGTCGTAGATGATCAGCCCCCAGTCGTGGTCGTTGACCAGCTCCAGGTGCGGATAGATCCCGCCCCGTTTGGCGGTCAGCACCTGGTAGGTGGCGATCGTGACCGGGCGGACCTCCTTGACCGCCCCCGAGTACTCACCGATCTCGGTCTCGGTCAGCGTGGTCCGTCGCAGCAGCTCGGCCTTCCACTGCCGCGCCGAGACCGTGTTCGTCACCAGGATCAGCGTGGTGGCGCCCGCGGTCGCCATGGCGCCTGCGCCCACGAGGGTCTTGCCCGCCCCGCACGGCAGCACCACGACCCCGGACCCGCCCGCCCAGAAGTTCTCCACCGCCATGCGCTGGTACGGGCGCAGTCGCCAGGGCTCCCTCGGGACGGTGTCGACCGCGTCACCGTCCGGATACTCCCCGTCCGCAAGCTCACCGGTCTCCGGCACCTCGGTGAGCCCGATCGGGTAGGGCGTGCCGTCCACGTAACCCGCGGCGTCCTCGGCGGGCCAGCCGAGCCTGAGCAGGGCCTGCTTGAGCTGTCCGCGGCTGGCCACGTGGACCACCACGGTCCGGCCGTCGATGCGGGGACCGAACATGTCCGCGGTCTTCCGGGCGTGCAGGACCTCCTCGAGCACCGGATGGTCGTCGGTGCGCAGGACGAGGCCGTGGACGGGGTCGTTCTCCAGCCGCAGCCGGCCGTAGCGGCTCATGGTGTCGTCGATGTCCACCAGCAGCGCATGGGGCACCGGGTAGCGCGAGTGGGTCAGCAGGACGTCGAGCACGCGTTCGGCGTCCACCCCGGCCGCGCGGGCGTTCCACAGGCCCAGGTTCGTGATCCGGTAGGTGTGCACGTGCTCCGGTGCGCGTTCGAGCTCGGCGAACGAGGCCAGCGCGTGCCGGGCCTCGGTGGCGTCCGGGTGGTCCACCTCGAGCAGCACGGTCTTGTCCGACTGTACGATCAACGGTCCGTCGGGCATGGGTCCTCCTGGTCGGTCGTGGGGGATGCGGCGGCGGTCACGGGCTCGGCTGCCCCGGCGGGCTCGGCGGAGACGACGCGGTGGAGCGGCACCACCGTCTCGGCCTCGCGGGAGGGGACGAGGCAGCGGACGCGGCCACCGGCCACGGCCAGCGGCACCACCCGCAGCGACTGCCGATGGCCCCGCTGGTCCACGGTGACCAGGTCGACCGTGCTCCGCTGCCGGGCGGCGTGGCGCAACAGCACGACGGCCTCCTCGGTGCCCGGTCCGCTGGGCGAGGGACGCGGCGCGGCCCGCAGCCGGGCGACCTGGGCGGCCAGCTCCTCCTCGCTGGGCGTCCACCGCACCGCCCGGACGGGGGCCGGGAACACGGACTCCACCGTCCCGCTCTCCGGGGTCGCCCGCCGCAGCCTGGACGGCCCGGCGCCGGCCGCGCCGGCCCCGGCGGAGGCCGGGGTCCCGCTGCGGTCCGGTGTGCCCCGCCGACGGGAGGACCGGTGTCCGGCGCCGGCGAGCATCCTGTGCAGTTCGCGCTCGCCGACCGGGGACACCGCGACCGTGGGTGCCACCCGCTCCAGTCCGGCGTCGGCCAGGACCGGATCGGCGACGATCGCATCCAGCAGGGCCTCGTCCTCCACCCGCAGCCAGGACCCGGCGGATCCGACGGTCACCGCCCCATGGCGGCGCGCGACGTCCCGGACCAGATAGCGCAGCGACTGCGGCAACTCGTCCTCGGAGTGCGCGTCGAGGAACTGCTCGATCGCGGTCGCATCCAGCCCCGTGTCCAGCGCGCGGTACAGGGAGTCGTCGGAGAACCGGTAGACCCGGGCGGCACCGTCACCCTCGGCGTCGGCCATCGTCGCCAGCGTCCGCGCCACCTCGGGATCGAGGTACCCGGGGGCCACGGCGGTCAGGTCACCCTGCAGGCGCACCCGGGTCAGGGGAGCGGGAAGTGCCGTCCCGACGGCGTCGGCGGCCTCGCCGAGGCGACCGGCGGCGACGAGGGCACCGGCCACGGTGAGGGCACCGGCGCCGGTCAGGCCGAGCCGGGCGGCCTCGGCCAGCAGCGGTGCGGTGAACGGAGCGGTCCGGGCGGACTGGCGGGGGCTGCGCCACCGGAGGCGCCGGGCCACCGCCTCATCCAGCAGCACACCCGGCCGTTCCCCCGCGAGCTCGAGGGCGGTCTCCAGCACGGCGGCCCGCAGCCCGGGCGCATCGGGCCGGTTCCGGTCGGAGGCCAGCGCCCGCCCGCCACCCGCCGCCGAGGGCGCTGCTCCGGACGAGGAGCCGGACGGAACGCCACCGGCCGTGGGCGCCGGGCCGAGCAGGGGCGCGCGTCCGCTGCCCAGCCAGCCCAGGACGAGTGCCTCCCACTGCACCTGGCGCTCGCTGCGTTGCCAGTCCGCCGCCTCGGCGGCGACGACCCAGCGGGAGGTGTCCGGATCCAGGACCAGGAGACCGGCCGCGGCGAGCAGTTCCAGCAGCCAGGAGGTGTCCTCGGGCGCCGAACCGGTGGAGTCGGCCAGCCGTTTCACCTCCCGGACGCCGACACCGCCCGAGCGCAGGGTCGGCAGTCCCTCGAGCAGTCCGTCCAGGAGGTCGGCGCAACCGCGCAACAGGTCGGTGATGGCGGCCAGGGCGGCGTTCGAGGACAGCGCGGTGGGCACGGTGCGGTCCTGCGGCGGCGGCGCGGTGACCCCCAGCCGGCGTCCGGCGGTTCCGTCGCGCCAGGCCAACCCGGCCTCGAGGGGGTGCTCGGCCAGGTCGGTGCCGTCCGGCAACCGGCCGGTCCGGACCAGCAGGCCGGTGTCCAGGAGCAGGTCGTGGACCGGTCCCGGTGGTGCGGGCAACCGCGCCACCGGAGCGGACTGCAGCACGTCCAGGGCGGCGGTGGCCCGGGCCAGCAGCTCGGGGTCCCCGGTGCGGTGGCCGAGGGCCGCGAGGACCCCGGCGCGGTCCGTCGGCGGTTCGCCGGCCGGGGCGGGACCCGGGCGGGTGGGCCGTCCGCCGGGGCCGGCGGGGCCGTCCTCGGGTACGAGCACCGCCAGGCTGCGCCCCAGGCCCAGCGGATGGGAGCCGAGCGCGGTGGTGACGGCCAAGGGCAACTGCCAGCCGTCACCGGCGGGCAGCACCAGGGCGGCGTCCGCCAGGTCATGCAGGACCGAGTCCACGGCGTCGGAACAGGGATCGTCAGGACCGGCGGTCCCCAGGAACACGGCGAGGCGGGCGCGGGTGACGACCGCCCCGGCGTCGGGGACCCGGCGGCCCGGGGCACCCTGGACGGCGCCGGGGATCCGGGGTGCCCCGGCGAGGGCCGCCATGGCCTCGAGGACGTCGAGGTGGGCCCGGTCCAGGCCGTCGAGGGCACGCAGCACGGACATCTGGGTGCTGGCCCTCGCCGCGAGGGCGGCGAGATCGGGAACGGGCGGATGGCAGAGGTCTGGCCGGAGCCGGAACAGGCGGTGCAGTCGGTGGTCCGGCCACCGGGCGAGGTGGCTCGTCAGCGAGACGGCCGTCATGGCTTCGGCGACCGGGTCAGGCGCGGCGCCTGAGCACCGCCTTGATCACCACGAACGCGAGCATCAGCGCGAAGCCGAGCGGGAGCCCGAAGAGTCCGAACCAGTAGAACACGGGCCAGGCCGTGATCTGGAGGAAGTAGGACGCCAGGAGCAGCACCGTGGCGGCGAAGGACACGGCGGTCAGCGTCCCGCCCACGATGAGCAACGCGCGCAGCCAGGGCAGGGACTCGGGGGTCGAGCCTGCGGCGGAACCGGTGGCGACGGAGGCCTCGGGGGAGGTCACGGGACGTACGGACATGGCGACCAGTCTACGCCTGCGGTGAGCGGCGCCGCGGGGGAAGGTCCCGGGTGAGGGGCGAGAGGGTATCCTTGAGGGGCTACAGACTTTCCCTTCCGTCCGGCACGCGACGGAGGCGGGTTCGCCCGGAACCGGACGTCCACGACGACTCCCGAGGCCGCACCCGCCCGTCACGCCGGCACCGCCGCAGGGCCACCAGGAGTCGCCGCACCGTGAACGCCCGGCCATGCGACCCCCGCAGTCGGCCCGGCCCGACCGGTCGGCGACGGCACGCCGCCACGGCCGGAAGGGTGCACCGAAGACAGAGAAGGACACGAGTTATGCCCACCGGCAAGGTAAAGTTCTACGACTCCGCCAAGGGGTTCGGATTCCTGCACACCGAGGACGGCAGGGAAGTGCACCTGCCCGCCTCCGCCCTGCCCGCCGGGGTGACCGAGGTCCGCGCCGGCACGCGCATGGAGTTCGGCGTGGCCGAGGGGCGCCGCGGCCCGCAGGCCCTCAGCGCCAGGATCCTCGACGACGCCCCGTCCGTGGTGCGAGCCCACCGCCGCAAGCCCGAGGACATGGCCGTGCTGGTCGAGGACCTCATCAAGTGGCTCGACATCGCCTCCAACGGCCTGCGCAAGGGCAAGTACCCCCAGCGGTCCCAGGCCGAGAAGATCGCCATGGCGCTGCGCAAGGTTGCGGACGATCTTGAGGCCTGAGACTGCGGTGGCCGCACAGGCCACAGACGACAAGGCCCGGACCGCGGACACGCCGCCCGGTGAGGCGCAGACCGTGCAGACGGCCGCAGGCACCGTGCGGATCCCCCCGAAGCCGACCCGTGCGCCCCGGCGCCGGGCGCCGAAGCTCGACGAGCTGCTGGCCGGTGCCGTGGACGAGGCCCGGGCCGCGCTGATCGCGGAGACCGGCCTGGCCGAGGACGGCCAGGTCGGCGCGCACGTCAGCGCCGTGGCCGACGACGACCGGCTCGTCACGCATCGGTTCGCCGCGACGCTGCCCGGTTATGGCGGGTGGGAGTGGTTCGCGACCCTGGCCCGCGCACCGCGCAGCAAGGTCGTCACCGTGTGCGAGGTCGGCCTCCTGCCCGGCGAGCGCGCCATCCTGGCCCCGGACTGGGTGCCGTGGTCCGAGCGGGTCAGCCAGGAGGAGAAGATCCGCCTGGACGCCATCGCCGCCGGCGAGGACCCGGAGAAGGCCCTGGCGCGTTTTCGCGGCGACGAGGACGGGGGCGACGGCCCCGAGGGCGACGATGATGGCCGGGGCCAGGATCAGGACCAGGACCAGGACCAGGACCAGGACCAGGACGACGAGGACGCCGTCGACGCGGCCGACGTCGACAGCGGCTCGGACGTGGCCGACGCCGACGCCGGAGCCGAACCGACCTCCTGACCGCGTCACCGGTACGAGAACGGCGGGGCGCCCACCCGGGTGCCCCGCCGTTCTCGTACCGGCCGGTGGTCCTGCCGTGCCGGCCGCCGGCCTCAGCCCAGTCGCTCGACGACGTGGTCGATGCAGGCGAGCAGGGCCGTCACGTCGTCCGGCTCGATGGCCGCGAACGTCGCGATGCGCAGCTGGTTGCGGCCGAGCTTGCGGTAGGGCTCCACGTCCACCACGCCGTTGGCGCGCAGGATCGTGGCGACGGCGGCGGCATCGACGTCGTCCGAGAAGTCCACGGTGGTGATCACGGCGGAGCGGTCCTCGGGGCGGGTCACGAACGGCGTGGCGAAGGACGAGTCCGAGGCCCAGGTGTAGACCCGGTTGGACGAGTCGGACGTGCGAGCCGTGGCGAAGTCCAGGCCGCCGTTGTCATTCATCCAGCGCAGCTGGCTGTCCAGCATCACGAGCGTGGCCAGGGCCGGGGTGTTGTAGGTCTGGTTCTTCAGCGAGTTGTCCACCGCGGTCTTCAGGTCCAGGAAGTCCGGGATCCAGCGGCCCGAGGCCTTGACCTGTTCGACACGCTCCAGGGCCGCGGGGGAGAACAGGGCCAGCCACAGCCCGCCGTCGGAGGCGAAGTTCTTCTGCGGGGCGAAGTAGTAGGCATCGGCCTGGGACACGTCCACCGGCAGTCCACCGGCTGCCGAGGTGGCATCGATCAGCACCAGGGCGTCCTCATCCGCCCCGGCCACGCGCTGCACGGGGGCGGCCACGCCGGTGGAGGTCTCGTTCTGCGGCCACGCGTAGACGTCAACGCCGGCCTCGGCCCGCGGCTCCGGCCGCGTCCCGGGCTCCGCGGTGAGGATGGAGGAGGCCTCCAGGAACGGCGCCTTGTCCGTCGCCTTGGCGAACTTCGACCCGAACTCGCCGAAGGACAGGTGCTGGGCGCGGGACCGGACGAGGCCGAACGAGGCGGCGTCCCAGAACGCGGTGGACCCACCGACGCCGAGGATCACCTCGTAGCCCTCGGGGGCAGAGAACAGCTGCGTCAGGCCCTGGCGCACGCTGCCCACGAGGTTCTTCACCGGTGCCTGGCGGTGGGACGTGCCCAGCAGCCTCGGTCCGGCGTCGACCAGGGCCTGGACCTGGTCCGGGCGGACCTTGGACGGACCGGCGCCGAATCGTCCGTCCCGGGGAAGCAGCTGCTGGGGAATGGTCACCTCGGGTGTGCTCATGCGATCTCCTGACTCGACGGTCGTCCCGGAACGGGGCGTGCGACCCGGGGGCGGGCGGCGTTGCCGCCACGCCGGTCGCGACTCCCCATTCTCCCGCATCGACCCCGGACCTCGGGATTCGTGTCGGGCCCGGGTGTGGTCCCCGTCAGCCCGTGCACCACCCTGTCGACGGGGCCGACCGGTGATCCCGGGTGATCCCCGCCGTGGCTAGGATGGTTGGTGCGGTCCCGCGTGCGGGCCCGGCCTGACTCCCCGGCCGGGTGGTCACCCATGGACCATAGGGACCTGGAGAGGAAAGTCAGAAGTGACGGATCTGATCGACACCACGGAGATGTACCTCCGCACCATCCTCGAGCTCGAGGAGGAGGGGATCGTGCCGTTGCGGGCACGCATCGCCGAACGCCTGGAGCACTCCGGGCCGACCGTCTCCCAGACCGTGGCGCGGATGGAACGCGACGGCCTGGTGCATGTCAGCACCGACCGGCACCTCGAGCTCACCGAGGGAGGCCGTGCCAAGGCCGTGCAGGTGATGCGCAAGCACCGCCTGGCCGAGCGACTGCTGTCCGACGTCATCGGGCTGGACTGGGCCTACGTCCACGAGGAGGCCTGCCGCTGGGAGCACGTGATGAGCGAGAAGGTCGAGCTGCGCCTGCTGGAACTGCTGGACCATCCCGTCGACTCCCCGTACGGCAACCCGATCCCGGGACTCGACCAGCTCCATGCGCCCATGAGCGGCGCTCGTTCAGCCCTGGAGCACGGGGTGGCACTGTCGGTGGCCGCCGGTGCTCCGGGCCGGTACACGGTGGTCCGCCTCACCGAGGCCATCCAGACCGACCCTGAACTGCTCTCGGAGCTCGCCCTGGCCGGTGTCCGCCCCGGGCAGGACATCGAGATCGCACCCCGTGACGGCTACATCACGGTGCGCGCCGCGGACGCCGCGGAGGGCGGGGTCGCCCTCGAGGTCTCGCAGGATGCGGCCGCCCACATCCGCGTGGAGCGCAGCCTCCGCTGACCGGGCTCCCGGGAGTCGGGGAGGCGTCCCGGTGTAGGTCACGGCTCCATCACGCGCGACGCTCGATCACGACGTGGGATAAATCACTTCGTCACCATTTTCGGTCTCCTTCTTGCCGCCGGACTAGGCACTTCCTGATGAGTTGCTGGGCGGGGTCCAGTGTTATCCACAGCCCGTCGTGACCTGAGTGTGACATTGGTAAACGTTTCATATACCTTGGAGCCCGGCCCTTCGGCGGGATTCCCGAGGAAGAGCCGGCCGGTGTCTTGCCAATCCCCCCGCAGCCCGGTGCCCTTTCAGCAGTCGTCCATCATGGCGGGGGCGGGTCAGGCCCGGCGGCACGTGAGAGAGGTATATCCCGTGTCGAAGCGCAGCTCCGTTGCACGTCACCGCGCCACCCCGGTCACCAGCAACCCGCTCGAGGCCATCTCCAAGGCAGTGTCCGCCAACGCCGGCACCGTCGGCCGCCAGGCGGCGGTCGTGGCGGCAGCCTCCGGCCTGGTCCTGACCATCGGCATGCCGGCCCAGGGCGCCGACACTGCCGTCCGCGCCACCACCAGCATCCCGGCCCCGGGCCTGGACATCGAGCGTGCCGCGTCCGTCGCCGCCGTCAACGTCACCGCCGCCAAGGACGTCAAGGTCGAGCTGAACCGCGCTCCCGTCGCCTCCAAGCCCGCCCCGGAGCCCGAGCCGGAGCCCGTCGTCGAGGCCCCCGCCCCGCAGCCCGCCGCCGCAGAGGCCCCCGCCGCCGCGACCACCACCCGGTCCGCCGAGCCCACCACCCGTTCCGCTCCGGCCGAGCGCCCGGCCCAGGCCGAGCGCTCCACCGAGCGCACCGTCGAGCGCGCCTCGCGGACCGACCAGTCCGCCCCGCGGACGACCACCACGCAGTCCGCTCCGAAGCCCGCCGCCACGCCGGCCCCGAAGCCGGCGGCGGAGCGTGGCGGCCTCAGCGGCGTCGTGGCCGCCGCCTACTCCGGCGTGGGCGTGCCCTACGTCTACGGCGGCAAGACCACTGCCGGCTGGGACTGCTCCGGCTTCACGGCCTGGGCCTACCGCCAGGCCGGGATCACCATCCCGTCCTCGACCTCCGCGATCCGTGGCTCCGGCCTGTTCGTGCCCACCTCGAACCCGAAGCCGGGCGACCTGGTGTTCCAGAACGGTGGCGGCCACGTCGGCATCTACGTCGGCAACGGCCAGATGATCGGTGCCCAGAACCCGTCCGTCGGCACCTTCCAGCACCCGGTGACGCGCAACCCGCTGTACGGCTACTACACCTACGTCGGCTGACCACCGACCACCTGCCCGGCCACCGGCCGGGTGACGACTGCTACGAGGGCCCCTCCGGACACGGAGGGGCCCTCGGTCGTCCCCGGCATCCCGGGAGGGTGGTCGCCGGCGGCCGTGCGGGCGCGTGAACGCGGCATGACCGGTCCGTGAACACTGCCCGGGACACGCCCGGCGTCGGGGGCCGCGGTCACGCGCCCGGGGGAGCGGCGCGTATCCTGAACCTGATCGCCCCCGATACACTCCGCAGACGCCGGATGGCCGGGTCGGTACCCGGCAGGCGATCCGGCGCCCGCGGCACCCCCGAGCCGCGAGGTCATCCCATGCGCACTCTGGTCCTGAACGCCGGCTACGAGCCGCTGTCCGTCGTCAGCTATCGCCGTGCCATCCTGCTGGTGGGAACCGGGAAGGCGAGCGTGCTCGCCGACGGCGGGGACCCCGTCGTCGGGCCGACCTGTACGGTGATGCGCCCGGCCGTGATCCTGCTGAACCGCTACATCCGGATCCCGCATGCGGACACCGCCGCAGTCTCCCGCCGCGGTGTCCTGCGCCGGGACGGACACCAGTGCGGGTACTGCGGACGGTCCGCCACCACGGTGGACCACATCCACCCGCGGTCCCGCGGGGGTGAGGACTCCTGGGAGAACCTGGTGGCCTGTTGCCTGAAGTGCAACAACGCCAAGGGCGACCGCACCCTGGCGCAGATGGGCTGGACCCTGCGGGTCACCCCCGCCCGCCCGCGGGGACCGCAGTGGCGGATCCGGGAACTGGAGCGCCCGGCGGAGCAGTGGACCGACTTCCTGGCCGCCGTCGCCTGATCCCGGGAGCCCGGCGCGGGCGCCGACCTAGACTGGTGCGGTGCCCCAGAACGTTCCCGCCCCGTCCCCGCAGGTCTCCGCCCCGCAGCATCCGGCGGACTGGCCGGAGCGGTTGATGGCCGCCCTCGAGCTCTCGGGCGTCAGCCCGGACACCGCCCGGCTCTCCCGAGCCGCGCGGATCGCCGCGGCGGCCTCGGGTCAGGACGACGACGCCGCGGCCACGGCGTTCATCGCCGGCTACGCGGCGGGGCTGGCCGAGGGCTCGGGACAGGCCGGATTCGACCGCGCCCACGCCGCCTCGCTGCGCGCGATCGAGCGGCTCCTCGCGGCGGAGGTCACCGCCCCGTCCGCACATCCCCCGCGCGGACGGGCCCCGGCCGGCGCGACCGACGCGACGGCGGCCGGCGCCCCCGGTGGGACGGCCGAGGACCAGGAGCCCCGGCCATGAGCATGGAACGGGCCGCGTGGATGACGATGTACCGGATGAGCCGCGGCGCCGACCAGGCCGGCCGGGGACTGCGGCCGGGCACCGTACGGCGCACCCTGGACTTCGTCCGCCGGTACAAGGGCAAGCTGCTGTTCTACCTCGTGCTCTCCGTCGTCGGGGCCTTCCTGGGGGTGGCCTCGCCCATCCTCGCCGGGGACGTGGTGGACGCGATCGTCGGCGGGGGGACGTCCGCGCTCATCATCCGGCTGGCGCTGCTGATCGCCCTGGTGGCCGTGCTCGACGCGATCCTGGGCGTGGTGACCCGGTGGCTGTCCTCCGACCTGGGGGAGCGCATCATCTACGACCTGCGCACCGCGGTGTTCGACCACGTGCAGACCATGCCGATCGCCTTCTTCATGCGCACCCGCACCGGTGCCCTGGTCTCCCGGCTCAACAACGACGTCATCGGCGCCCAGACGGCGATCTCCCGCACCCTGTCCGGGGTGGTGATGAACGTGGTCTCCCTGGTGCTGACCCTCATCGTCATGCTGACGACCTCCTGGCAGGTCACGCTGGTCTCCCTGGTGCTGCTGCCGCTGTTCCTGATCCCGGCGCGCTTCATGGGCGGCAAGATCGCCGAGCTGAGCCGCAGCCAGGCCCAGTCCAACGCGACCATGGGCGACCAGATGACCGAGCGGTTCTCCGCGGCCGGGGCCACCCTCGTCAAACTCTTCGGCAGTCCCGCGCGGGAGTCGGCCGAGTTCGCCTCCCGGGCCGACAGGGTCCGGGCGGTCGGCGTGGGGATCTCGGTGCGCCAGTCCGTGTTCATGACCGCACTGACCCTCGTCTCCGCGCTCGCCCTCGCGGCGGTCTACGGCATCGGCGGGCTGCAGGCCCTGGCCGGGACGCTCGAGGCCGGGGACGTCGTCACGCTGGCCCTGCTGCTGACCCGGCTCTACGCCCCCCTGACCGGCCTGGCCAGCGCCCGCGTGGAGATCATGGGTGCCCTCGTCTCCTTCGACCGGGTCTTCGAGGTGCTGGACCTGGAACCGTTGATCCGCGAGCGGCCGGACGCGCGGGCCATCCCGGACGGCCCGGTCACCCTCGAGGTGCAGGACGTGCGGTTCTCCTATCCCAGCGCGGACCAGGTCTCGCTGGCCTCGCTCGAGGAGGTGGCCGTGCTGGACCGCCGGGGCGGGGCCGAGGTGCTGCACGGGATCTCCTTCACGGTGCAGCCGGGGCAGACCTACGCCCTGGTCGGCACCTCGGGCGCGGGCAAGTCCACCATCGCCTCGCTGCTGGCCCGGCTCTACGATGTCGGCTCCGGTTCGGTCCGCTACAACGGCCTGGACGTCCGGGACACCACCTTCGCCTCCCTGCAGGAGACGGTGGGCATGGTCACCCAGGACGGGCACCTGTTCCACGACACGATCCGCGGGAACCTGACCCTGGCCCGGCCCGAGGCCACCGAGGAGGAGGTGTGGGAGGCGATCGACCGCGCCCGCCTGCGGGACGTGGTCGAGGGCCTGCCGGACCGGCTGGACACCGTGGTGGGGGAGCGGGGATACCGGCTATCCGGGGGAGAGCGGCAGCGGATGACGATCGCCCGACTGCTGCTGGCCGCACCGCGCGTCGTCCTGCTGGACGAGGCGACGGCCGCCCTGGACTCCACGTCGGAGAAGGCCGTCCAGGCCGCCCTGGCCGAGGCTCTGGAAGGCCGCACCGCCGTCGTGATCGCGCACCGGCTCTCCACCATCCGCTCCGCCGACCGCATCCTGGTGGTCGAGGACGGGCACGTGGTGGAGGAGGGGCCGCACGCGGACCTGCTGGCCCGCGGGGGCCGCTACGCCGAGCTGTACCGGACCCAGTTCGACGATCCCGTGGCCGGCGCCGGCGGCTGACCCGCCGGGGCGGCCCGCCAGGCGCGGACGGCCTCGTCAGGTCGCTGCCGTGGCCGGGGTGAAGGCCCCCCGGGGGGTGGGCACGTGGCGATGGAGGCCATAGTCTCCTGACGTGAGCATTTTCACGCCGTCCGAGAAGGACACCTCGCCGCTGCCCGTCACCATGTTCGGGCCCGACTTCCCGTTCGCCTACGACGAGTGGCTGGACCATCCCGCGGGCCTCGGCACCCTGCCGCAGGCGGTCCTGGGACGTGAGGTGGCGATCATCGGGGCGGGGCTGTCCGGCATGGTCGCCGCCTACGAGCTGATGAACCTGGGGCTCAAGCCGGTGATCTACGAGCCGACCAGGATCGGTGGCCGGTTGCGCACCCACCGCTTCGACGGCGCCGAGGGGGTGGTGGCGGAACTGGGCGGGATGCGCTTCCCCACCTCGGGCAGCACCTTCTTCCACTATGCCGACCTCCTGGGCCTGGACCACCGGCCCTTCCCGAACCCGCTGACACCCGCCGCGGGAAGCACGGTCATCGACATCGGCGGTGAGACCTTCTACGGCCAGACCCTGGCCGATCTCCCGGAGACCTTCACCAGGATCTCCGACGCCTGGGACGCCGCGCTGGAGGAGATCGGGTACACCGAGATGCAGGAGGCCATCCGGCATCGCGACGTCCCCCGGCTCAAGAGGTCCTGGGACACCCTCGTGGCGGAGTGGGACGACCGGACGTTCTACGACTTCATCGCCCGGTCGAAGGCCTTCGGGTCCCTGTCCTTCCGTGACCGGGAACTGTTCGGCGTGGTGGGGTTCGGCACGGGGGGATGGGACTCGGACTTCCCGAACTCCATGCTGGAGATCCTGCGGGTGGTCCTCACCAACTGCGACGCCGACCAGCGGCTCATCGTGGGCGGCGTCGACCAGCTGCCCCGCGGGCTGTGGGAGTTGCCGGTCCGCCCCGGCGGGCCCTGGCCCAGCGGGACCACGCTGTCCTCCCTCCACCACGGGGCCACGCTGGCCGCCGCCTCGGCCATCGGGAAGGACGACGACGGCCGGTTCTGCGTGCGGGACCGGTGGGGCACCACGCGACGGCACCACGCCGTGGTCGCGACGTGCCACAGCTGGCTGCTGACCACGGAGGTCGACTGCGACGAGGGCCTGTTCTCGCAGGACCTGTGGATGGCGCTGGACCGGACGCGGTACATGCAGTCGACGAAGACCTTCGTCATGGTCGACGAGCCGTTCTGGCTGCGCACGGACCCGGAGACCGGCCGCCAGCAGATGAGCATGACGCTCACCGACCGGCTGACGCGGGGCACCTACCTCTTCGACGACGGACCCGATCGCCCGGCCGCGATCTGCCTGTCCTACTCCTGGATGTCGGACTCCCTGAAGATGCTCCCGCACGCCGTGGACCGCCGGGTCGACCTCGCGCTGAACTCGCTGTCGAAGATCTATCCCACCGTGGACATCCGCGGTCACATCGTGGGCGAACCCGTGACGGTGTCCTGGGAGGACGACCCGTTCTTCCTGGGCGCGTTCAAGGGGGCCCTGCCCGGGCACTACCGCTACAACTACAGGATGTACACCCACTTCATGCAGCAGGGCCTGCCGGAGAGCCAGCGCGGGATCTTCCTGGCCGGCGATGACGTCTCGTTCACCCCCGCCTGGGCGGAGGGCGCGGTGCAGACCGGGCTGAACGCGGTCTGGGGTGTCATGGACTACTTCGGCGGTTCCTGTGCCGGGGACAATCCTGGCCCGGGGGACCTCTTCGACGAGATCGCGCCCGTCGCGCTGGCGGACTGAGCACCGTGCGCGTCGCCGTCTGGCAGTGCGAGCCGCATCCGCTCGACGTCGAGGGGAACCTCCTGCGGCTGCAGGACGCCCTGGACCGGGCGTCGGAACAAGATGCCGACGTCCTGGTGGTCCCGGAGATGTTCACCACCGGGTACGACATCCCCCGCCGGGACACGCATCGGCTGGCCGAGCCGTGCGGGGGTCCGACCGCCCAGCGGATCGCCGAGCTGACCGTGCGCACCGGGGTGGCCGTGGCCTACGGCTATCCCGAACGGGACACCGACGGCACCGTGTACAACTCCGCCCTGCTGGTCTCGGACGGCAGGACGGTCCTGCGGCACCGGAAGATGCACCTGTTCGAGGACCTGGACCGGAGCCGCTTCACCCCCGGGAACGCACCGCCCGCGGTGGCGGACCTCCGGGGGCACCGGGTCGCCCTGCTCATCTGCTACGACGTGGAATTCCCGGAGGCCGTCCGGGCGGCGGCGCTGCGGGGTGCACAGGTCGTCCTGGTCCCGACGGCGAACATGGCCGGTTACGAGATCGTGTCCCGGACCCTGGTGCCCGCCCGGGCCTACGAGAACGGGGTCCAGATCGCCTACGCCAACTACTGCGGGAGCGAGGGCGACCAGGACTATGCGGGGCTCAGCGTGATCTGCGGCCCCGGCGGCGCCGTGGACACCCTGCCGGCGGCGGGTGAGGGCCTGCTCGTGGTGGAGGTCCGGGACGTCGAGGGCGTGCCGCCGTACCTGGCCGACCGCCGGGTGGACCTCTTCGGGCCGGGCGATCCCGGCGACCCGCGGACCACACCGTCCTGAGGACTGCTCGGGCGCCGCCGGCGGCGGAGGAGAGGACTGGTGCCCCCGACCGGAATCGAACCGATGGCCTACCCTTTAGGAGAGGGTCGCTCTATCCTACTGAGCTACGGGGGCTGCAGGGCCCGGACGCCCGCTCGCACGCGCGAGGGCGCGGGTCCACTCGGACATCCTACGCGGTCCCCGGCGGCTCGTGCGTCACCTCCGGGATTCGTGGGTCATCTCCGCCGCGGTTGGCGGGTGAGCGCCCCGGTGCGTTCCCGGGCCGAACGGCGGAACCGCCCGGCGATCATCAGCACGATCCACGCGGTGATGGCCACCAGCAGCACCCAGCGCGCCGTGGTGAAGGCGGAGGCCAGGGCCGCGCCTTCGCCCCCGGACCGCAGCGTCGACTCGATGAGCATGTTCTCCACGATGTCCACCACCGCGAACAGCGCACCGGCGGCGTAGGACACCCAGCGGCCCCAGCCGCGGGGCAGGCACCAGGCGGCCACGGCGGCCACGGACAGGCCCACCGCGATGGGGAAGATGACCCCGGCCGTCTTGTGCACCCAGTTCAGCTGCCCGTGGGCCGGCTCGTCCATGGCGGCGTCCAGCTCGGCGAGGTAGGCGGAGTCGTAGAGGAACTGCTGGTCCGGCATGGGCAGCCCGCCGGACAGCTGCGCCATCTGCGGCAGCACCAGCACGTGCAGGTAGAAGAACATGAACAGGGTGGTGCCCAGCAGGGCGGCCACCAGCATCCCCGGGCTGCCCTCCTTCTGGCCGGAGGCCTCCAGGTCCTGGCGGGCCTGGGCCACCGAGGGGCGGGGGTGCCGGACGGGACCGGCGGCCGACGCCGGGGAACCGCCCCTGACCTCGCCCGGCCGCGGTGCGCCGGACGGGGGGCCGGACCGGCCGGTACCGGGCCTGTTCTGCCGCTTCTTGTTCTTCTTCTGGGACACGTGAACCTCCAGCCTCCCATTATCCCGCCTGCGGGACGGGCCGGAGGACCGGGGCTGTGGACGGCCCCTGAGGGCGTCCCGGCCCTCGGTAGAATGGACGCCACCATGTCCCAGGATTTCCAGACCGCCCTGCCGGGCCTGTTCGCCGCCCGCCCCGCCGACCCGTTCTCCGACGAGCCGGAGTTCGGCTTCGCCTCCACCGCCGGTGCCCACCGCGCGCCCGGCGCGGACGAACTGCTCGAGGGGCTGAACGAGCAGCAGAAGCGCGCCGTGGAGCACACCGGTTCGCCGCTGCTGATCGTGGCCGGAGCCGGTTCGGGCAAGACCCGCGTGCTCACGCACCGGATCGCCTACGCCCTGGCCACCGGCCGGGCCCGCCCGCACGAGGTCCTGGCGATCACCTTCACGAACAAGGCCGCCGCGGAGATGCGCGAGCGGATCAGCGCGCTGATCGGTCCGGCGGCGCAGAAGATGTGGATCTCCACCTTCCACTCCTCCTGCGTGCGGATCCTGCGCCGGGAGGCCACCACGGTCGGGTTGAAGTCCAACTTCTCCATCTACGACTCCGCCGACTCCCTGCGGCTGGTCACCTCGATCGCCAAGGCGCACGACCTGGACCCCAAGCGGTTCGCGCCCAAGGCGATCCTGAACAGGATCAGCGCCCTGAAGAACGAGCTCGTGGACTGCGAGGACCACGCGGCCACCGTCGGCACCTCCGAGCCCTTCGCCCAGGCGGTGTCCGCCGTCTACACCGAGTACACCGCACGGCTGCGCCAGGCCAACGCCATGGACTTCGACGACCTGATCGGGATGACGGTCAACATGCTCGAGGCCTTCCCGGGGGTGCTGGACAACTACCGCCGGCGCTTCCGGCACGTGCTGGTGGACGAGTACCAGGACACCAACCACGCCCAGTACCGCTTGGTGCGGCTGCTCACCGGGCCCGCAGGGGAGCCGGGGGGAGTGGAGACCGCCGGCGGCGAGCTCACCGTGGTCGGGGACTCGGACCAGTCCATCTACGCCTTCCGCGGTGCGGACATCCGCAACATCGTCGAGTTCGAGCAGGACTACCCCGAGGCCGAGACCATCAAGCTGGAGCAGAACTACCGCTCCACCCAGACCATCCTGGACGCCGCCAATGCGGTGATCTCGAAGAACCCCCAGCGCCGGCCCAAGAACCTGTGGACCGCCGAGGGGTCGGGGGAGAAGATCGTCGGCTACGCCGCGGAGAACGAGTCGGCCGAGGCGGAGTGGATCGCCACCACGATCGACCGGCTCCAGGACGAGGAGGGCATCCGCCCGGCGGACGTCGCGGTCTTCTACCGCACCAACGCCCAGTCCCGCTCCCTCGAGGAACGCCTGGTCACGAAGGGCATCCCGTACCGGGTGGTGGGCGGCACGCGGTTCTACGACCGCAAGGAGATCAAGGACGCGCTGGCCTACCTGCGCGTGCTGGACAACCCCGATGACGACGTCAACCTGCGCCGGATCCTCAACGAGCCCAAGCGCGGGATCGGCGACCGCGCCGAGGGGGCGGTGGCGGCGCTGCAGGGCCGCAACCGCTCTACCTTCTTCGAGGCGCTGCGCCAGGCGGACCAGGCCCCGGCCATGGCCACCCGCTCCCTCAAGGCCGTCAACGGCTTCGTGCAGATGATGGACGACCTCGCCCAGGTGGCGGCCACGTCCGGCGCCGCCACCGTGCTGGAGGCCGTCCTGGAACAGACGGGCATGCTCGAGGCGCTGCGTTCCTCCGAGGACCTGCAGGACGAGTCCCGCGCGGACAACCTCGGCGAGCTGGTGGCGGTGGTCCGCGAGTTCGAGAAGGCCAATCCCGGGGGCACCCTGGGGGACTTCCTGGAACAGGTGGCGCTCGTGGCCGACGCGGACCAGCTGCCGGACGCCCCGGACACCGAGGGTGCCGCCCTGGCCGACCAGCTGGGCCAGGTCACCCTGATGACCCTGCACACCGCCAAGGGACTGGAGTTCCCGGTGGTGTTCCTGACCGGCATGGAGCACGGCGTCTTCCCGCACTCGCGGTCCATGACGGACGAGAAGGAGCTGGCCGAGGAACGCCGGCTCGCCTACGTGGGCCTGACGCGCGCCCGACGCCGGCTCTTCGTCTCCCGTGCCGAGGCCCGGTCCCTGTGGGGCCAGCACCAGTTCAATCCGCCCAGCCAGTTCCTGGAGGAGATCCCGGAGACTCTGCTGGTCTGGGAACGGGAGGGTTCGGCCCGGCCCGCGGGCTTCGGCGGCGGTTTCGGCGGCGGCTCGATCGGCGGCCACGGGGGTTCTCGCTATCCCCAGCGGTTCTCCGGTTCCCACTGGGGTGCCGGGTCCGCGTCCAACCGGCCGGCCCGCGCGTCGGGAACCTATGCGGAGGGCGCCGAGCTGACGGTGCCGAACCGGGGCGCCAAGCCCACCCGGGTCCAGCCCAACAAGGAGATCGTGGCCTTGGCGCCGGGGGACGCCGTGGACCACGGCACCTTCGGTCGCGGCACCGTGCTGGCGCTCGCCGGCGCGGGGGACAAGACCGTCGCCACCGTCGACTTCGCCGGAACCGAGAAGCGGCTGCTGTTGCGCTATGCCCCGCTGACCCGGGTGGACTGAGGCCCCCACGGGGCCCTGCCGGCCGGAATGGACGGCCACGGTGTGGCGTGGACTAAGGTAAGGGTTGGAATGCCCGGGGTTTCCCGGACTTCCGGCCGGCTTCCGCCGAGCCGGACACGCATCACTCGATGTCAGGGGTCGGATGGCCTCTTCAGGATCGGGTGCTGCCGTGCCCAGATGCCGCCCGCGGAATCCGTGCCGTCCCCGTTTTCGACGTAGAAGGACTCCAACCCGTGGACCTGTATGAATACCAGGCGCGCGATCTGTTCGAGGCACACGGCGTTCCCGTGCTGGCCGGCATCGTGGCGCAGACCCCGGAAGAGGCCAAGGCGGCCGCTGAGAAGATCGGCGGCGTGACTGTCGTCAAGGCGCAGGTGAAGGTCGGTGGCCGCGGCAAGGCCGGCGGCGTGAAGGTCGCCAAGACCGCCGACGAGGCCTTCGAGCACGCCAAGGCCATCCTGGGCATGGACATCAAGGGCCATACCGTCCACCAGGTCATGATCGCCCAGGGCGCGGACATCGCGGAGGAGTACTACTTCTCCGTGCTGCTGGACCGCTCCAACCGCACCTACCTGGCGATGTGCTCGGTCGAGGGCGGCATGGAGATCGAGCAGCTCGCCGAGGAGCGTCCCGAGGCCCTGGCCAAGGTGCCCGTCTCCGCGCTGACCGGCATCGACGCCGCGACCGCGGACAAGATCGTGGCCGAGGCCGGGTTCCCCGAGGAGCTGCGCGGCAAGGTCGCCGAGGTCCTCGTGAAGCTGTGGGACGTCTTCGAGAAGGAGGACGCGACCCTGGTGGAGGTCAACCCGCTGGTCAAGACCGGCGCCGGTGACATCGTGGCCCTGGACGGCAAGGTCACCCTGGACGACAACGCCGAGTTCCGCCAGGAGGGCCACGGCGCCCTGGTGGACGAGCGCACCGAGGACCCGCTGGAGGCCAAGGCCAAGGCGAACGACCTCAACTACGTCAAGCTCGACGGCGAGGTCGGCATCATCGGCAACGGCGCGGGC
The DNA here is from genome assembly GCF_035445025.1 of Citricoccus sp. Taxonomy (NCBI): domain Bacteria; kingdom Bacillati; phylum Actinomycetota; class Actinomycetes; order Micrococcales; family Micrococcaceae; genus Citricoccus; species Citricoccus sp. Next base: position 57,585 of record NZ_DAOMPX010000019.1, read on the forward strand.
CTGGTCATGTCCACCCTGGACGTCGTGGCCTACGCCGGCGAGAACCACGGCGGCGTCAAGCCCGCCAACTTCCTGGACATCGGCGGTGGCGCCTCGGCCGAGGTCATGGCCAACGGCCTGGACGTCATCCTCAACGACGCACAGGTCAAGAGCGTGTTCGTGAACGTCTTCGGTGGCATCACCGCGTGTGACGCGGTCGCCAACGGCGTGGTCAAGGCCCTGGAGATCCTGGGCGACAAGGCGACCAAGCCGCTGGTCGTGCGCCTGGACGGCAACAACGTGGACGAGGGCCGCCGTATCCTGCGCGAGGCCGCCCACCCGCTGGTCACCCAGGCCACCTCCATGGACGAAGGCGCCGACAAGGCCGCCGAGCTCGCCAACGCCTCGGCACAGAAGTAAGGACGGACAGCACACATGTCGATCTACCTGAACAAGGATTCCAAGGTCATCGTCCAGGGCATCACCGGCGGCGAGGGCTCCAAGCACACCGCCCGGATGCTGCACGCCGGGACCAACATCGTCGGCGGCGTCAACGCCCGCAAGGCCGGCACCACCGTGGCCCACAAGGACCAGCACGGTGCAGAGGTCGAGTTGCCCGTCTTCGGGTCCGTGGCCGAGGCCATGGAGGCCACCGGGGCGGACGTCTCCGTGATGTTCGTGCCCCCGAAGTTCGCCAAGGACGCCGCCATCGAGGCGATCGAGGCCGGCATCCCGCTGCTCGTGGTCATCACCGAGGGCATCCCGGTGCAGGACTCCGCCCAGTTCTTCGCCCTGTCCCAGGAGAAGACCGGCGCCGACGGCAAGCCGGTGACCCGGATCCTGGGCCCGAACTGCCCCGGCATCATCACCCCGGGTGAGTCCCTGGCCGGCATCACCCCGGCCAACATCACCGGCAAGGGCGGCGTCGGCCTGGTCTCCAAGTCCGGCACCCTGACCTACCAGATGATGTACGAGCTGCGGGACCTGGGCTTCTCCACCGCCATCGGCATCGGCGGCGACCCGGTCATCGGCACCACCCACATCGACGCCCTCGAGGCGTTCGAGGCGGACCCGGACACCAAGGCGATCGTGATGATCGGCGAGATCGGCGGCGACGCCGAGGAGCGGGCCGCGGAGTTCATCAAGAACAACGTGACCAAGCCGGTCGTCGGCTACGTGGCGGGCTTCACCGCCCCGGAGGGCAAGACCATGGGCCACGCCGGCGCCATCGTCTCCGGCTCCTCCGGCACCGCGCAGGCCAAGAAGGAGGCCCTCGAGGCCGCGGGCGTGAAGGTCGGCAAGACCCCGTCCGAGACCGCGCACCTGCTGCGCGAGGTCTACCCGGAGCACGAGGAACTCTCCTCGCTCTGACCCGGACCCCGATGAGAACGGCCCCCTTCCGCACGCGGAAGGGGGCCGTTCTCATCGGGACCCGACGGTGAGTGCCGTGGGGCCCCGACCCTGGCTTGGAGAACCGGGCTCTACAGAGCCGAGACGATCCAGATGATCAGGGCGATCGCCAGCAAAATGCCGACGATGGTCCAGACAAGACTGCTACCACGCATGGTGTTCCTCCGTTCTCCGCGCTCTGCGGTTCGTCAATGATTATGGGCACAATCGACCCCCTCAGTTCAAGTTCGGCCGTGCTGCGAATCCCCAAGCGGCGGCGGGAATCCGGCTGGATCGGTGCCGCGCCGGGCGAGAGGGCCGGCGGGTCCTTCGCGTGCTCGCCCAGCAGGGTGCGCCAGTGCTGTGACGGTGTTCGGCCCGGGTCAGTCCGAGCAGGATGTCGCGTTCGGGGCCGTGCGTGCGGTGGGCCATCTGCCGGTAGATCTGGCCCTCGGTGATCCCATCGGCCAGATACCGCCGCCACCGCCGCACCTGATCCCGCGAGGGCTCACCGTCCGGGCTGCGGCGGGATGCGGGGAAGGTCGATGCGTCAGGCATCGAGAGGGCGGCTCCGTCTCGGAAAGGCAACAGTCCGGTCAGCCGGACCACCCTCATTCTACGATGGGCCTATGACATCACCCGAGGACGCCGTCACCCCGTCACGAGGGCGCCTGGCCTCCCGGTTGCTGGCCGGGGGCAGGGAGCCCGACCCGCGGTTCACGCTGGCCAACGAGCGCACGTTCCTGGCCTGGATCCGCACCTCCCTGGCCCTGCTGGCCGGAGGGATCGCCGTCGAGGCCTTCACGGGGTCCGTGTTCGACCCGCTCACCCGCAAGGTGGCCGGGTCCGGGCTGCTACTCATCGCGGCCCTGCTCGCCACCACGGCAGGATTCCGCTGGATGCGCGTGGAGCGGGCCATGCGCCAGGGCCGCCCGCTGCCGTTGCCACTGCTGGTGCCGGTCCTGGCCACCGGCGGGGCCGTCGTGGCGGTGGTGCTGTTCGTGTTCATCCTGATGCGGCCCGCCTGAGGCCGGCGGGGACCACCGAGGTGACACTCTTCAGCGCCACCGCCCTGCACCAGGACCCGGGGCTGCAACCGGAGCGGACCGTGATGAGCTGGGACCGCTCCCTGCTGGCGCTCATCGTCACGGCGGCGATGTTCCTGCGCTGGTACGGGGCCGTGGGCCCGCTGGCCCTGGCGCCCGCCCTGCTGAGCGCGGTGGCCGCGCTGGTCATCCACTGGACCCAGCGGCACCGGTACGGGACACAGTCCGCCGGGATCGCCCGGGAACGGGTGCGGGCCGATGCCTGGGCCGTGCTGTGGCTCATGACGCTCGTGACGGTCCTGGCCGTGCTGGGCATCGGGGCGATCTGGTGGACCTGAGCGGTCAGGAGACGGTGACCCCCGGCCGGAGCTCCTCGGTGGCGCCCTCGGTCCGGCGCCGGCGCCAGGCCTCCAGCACCGAGGGGTGCGTCGGGCGGGTCAGCAGGCTGACGACGACGTAGACCAGGGCCGAGGACGCGAGCCCGACGTAGATCGGCTCGTTGGCGTAGACCCCGCCGAACGCCTCGGTGGCCTGGACCTCGAGGACGATCATGGTCGTCAGCGTGCCGACCGTGCCGGCCGCCATCGACCAGGCGGCCCCCGGTCCGGTCCCACGAGACCAGACCAGCCCGCCGAGGATGGCCACCAGCAGGCCGCCGACCAGGATGTCGTAGGCGATCGTCAGCGCCGCCACGACGTCCGGGACCAGGATGGCCAGCACCAGCACGAACAGGCCCAGCCCCAGGACCCACCAGCGGTTGGAGTTCACGTCCTCCTCGAAGTGCCGGGACTGCTCGGCCTCCTCCTCTGCCTCCCGGGCGGCCTGGGCGGCGTCCAGTCGTTCCGGCCGCCGGCCGGCCGCGAGGTCACGGACCAGGGGCACGACGTCGGCCCGGGCCACGGTGGCGGCGGCGATCAGCGCCCCGGAGGCGGTGGACATCATGGCGGCCACGGCGGCGGCGAGCGCGAGCCCGCCGATGCCGATGGGCAGGACGCCCAGGGCGACCGTGGCGAAGACGTCGTCCCGGACCTCGACCTGCGGCATCAGCACGGCGGCGGCCATGCCGATCACGGCCCCGGCCACGCCGTACAGGATGCAGTAGACGCCGGCCGTCGTGCCGCCCCAGCGGGCGACCTGGGGGGACCGCGCCGTGAAGACCCGCTGCCAGATGTCCTGGCCGATCAGCAGGCCGAGGGTGTAGATGACGAAGTAGGTGATGATCGACTGCAGGCCCATGCCGCCCAGGTCGAAGAACTCGGCGTCCAGCCGGGCGGTGAGCCCGCTCCAGCCGCCGGCGTTGGCGAGGGAGATGGGCAGCATCAGGGCGAACATCCCGACGGTCATGATGATGAACTGCGCCATGTCCGCCAGCGTGATGGACCACATCCCGCCGATCACGGCGTAGGCCAGGACGATCCCGCCGCCCACCATGATGGACAGCCAGCGGTCCCAGCCGAACAGCACCACGAAGATCGAGGCGTAGGCACCCGTGGAGGTGGCCGCCAGCATCAGGGTGTAGGCGAGCATGACGATCGAGGAGGCGCGCGTGGCCTCCGAGCCGTAGCGCAGGGTGAGCATCTGGGAGACGGTGTAGATCCGGAGCCGTTGCAGGGACGGGGCGAACAGCAGGCTCAGCAGCAGCACGCCGACGCCGATGGCCGTCACGAGCCACAGGCCCGAGATGCCGAACTCGTAGCCAAGCCCCACGCCGCCGACGGTCGAGGCGCCGCCCAGGACGACGGCGCTCATGGTGCCGGTGTAGAGCATGGGCCCCAGCCGGCGGCCGGCCACGAGGTAGTCCGAGGTGCCGCGGGTGCGGCGCCGCCCCCACCAGCCGAACAGCAGCATGCTGGCGAGGTAGGCCGAGATGATGACGATATTCAGGGTCTGCATGGGGTTCCTCGCGGCTCAGGAGTGTTGCGGGTCACACGGGTGGGGACTACGGTAAACACATGTTGCTCCACAGACAACCCCGGGGCCGTGTCCGGCGCAGGAGGCGTGCGTGAAGTCCCTGCCGATCCAGCCCACGGTCCCGGACCGCGCCATCGGCGGACGCCTGCGCGCGCTGCGGCAGGAGCGGCGGCTGACCATGGACCAGGTGGCCGAGTTCTCCGGTTTGACCAAGGGTTTCCTCTCCCGCGTGGAGCGCGACCTGACCAGTCCGTCCGTCGCGAGCCTCGTGGCCATCTGCCAGGTGCTCGGCGTCTCGGCGGGCGAGATCCTGGACGCCCCGCAGACCGCCGTGGTCCGCCTGGAGAACGCCCCGAGGGTCAACCTGGGCGGGGACGGCATCTCGGAGCACCTGCTGACGCCTCCCGGTCGGCGCGGGCTGCAGCTGATCCGCGCCGTGATCGCCCCCGGGGGCCGGGGGGACGCCGAGCTCTACACGGTGGACTGCGACGTCGAGTCGCTGCACGTGATCAGCGGCAGCCTCGTGTTCATCACCACCGGCGGCGAGGTCCGGCTCGAGGCCGGGGACACCGCCTCCTTCTCCGGCTCCGAACCGCACAGCTGGTCCAATCCCGGTGACCGCGAGGCCGTCGTGCTCTGGGCGCTGGCGGGCCGCCGCCTGAGCTGACGACGCCACCCTCCGCATGCCCCGCCAACCGCCCCCCGCTGCCACCCACCGCATCCACCGCCACCCACCGAGAGGTCACACCATGCTGGAGATCCCCCGCGTCACCGAGAACGGCAACATCGGCCCGGTGAACTCTGCCCTCGTGCCCCGCTTCGGCGGGGCCGCCACCTTCGCCCTGCTGCCCACGGACCAGGAGGCCACCGCTGCCGGCCGGACCGCGGCCGTCAAGGTGGTCGGCGTCCCCTTCGACTCGGGGGTGTCCTACCGCCCCGGTGCCCGCTTCGGCCCGGGGCACGTCCGGCAGTCCTCCCGGCTGCTGCGGCCCTACAACCCGGCCACGGACACATCCCCCTTCGCGCAGGTGCAGGTGGTGGACGCCGGGGACATGGCGGTGAACCCGTTCAACATCCACGAGGCGATCGAGGCGATCCAGGCCGACGCCCTGGCGCTGACCCGGGACGCCGCCTCGCTCCTGACGATCGGCGGGGACCACACCATCGCCCTGCCGCTGCTGCGGGCCGCCGCCGAACGGGCCGGGCGGCCGCTCGCCCTGCTCCACTTCGACGCCCACCTGGACACCTGGGACACCTACTTCGGTGCCGAGTACACGCACGGCACCCCGTTCCGCCGCGCCGTGGAGGAGGGGATCCTCGACACGGACGCCCTCAGCCATGTCGGTACCCGCGGGCCGCTGTACGGCCGCAAGGACCTCGAGGACGACCGGCGGTTCGGCTTCGGGATCGTCACCAGCGCGGACGTGTTCCGCCTGGGGGTGGACGAGGTGGTGGCCCGGCTCCGCGAGCGCATCGGCGACCGGCCCCTGTACGTCTCGGTGGACATCGATGTCCTCGATCCCGCGCACGCGCCGGGCACCGGCACCCCGGAGGCCGGCGGGATGACGAGCCGGGAACTGCTGGAGATCCTGCGCGGACTGCGCGGACTCGACCTGGTGGGGGCCGATGTCGTGGAGGTGTCCCCTGCCTACGACCACGCCGAACTGACCGGGGTGGCGGCCGCGCACGTGGCCTACGACCTCGTCGGGCTGATGGCCGACCTGCGGGCCTCGCGGGAGGGCGCGGCATGACGCCCGGGCCCGGAGCCGGGAGCGGGGCGCGGGGCGGGACCGCGAGGCGCAACGGCGGGGACCTGGTCGTCGAGACCCTGCACGCCCTGGGCGCCCGCACCGTCTTCGGGATCCCGGGCCAGCACGCCCTGGGCCTGTTCGACGCGCTGTCCCGTTCGGAGCTGGAGTTCGTCTCCAACCGGGTGGAGAACAACGCCGCGTTCGCCGCCGACGGCTACTCGCGGGCCACCGGTGAGGTCGGCGTGCTGTTCCTGTCCACCGGGCCCGGCGCGCTGACCGCCCTGGCGGGGCTGCAGGAGGCGTACGCCACCGCGGTGCCGATGGTCGTCGTTGCCTCCCAGATCCCCGTCTCGGGGCTGGGGGCTCGCCGGAAGGGCATGCTGCACCAGCTCGACGACCAGAAGGCCTCGGCGCAGAACGTGACGAAGGCCCAGGTCACCGTGCACCACGCCTCGGGCATCCCCTCGGCCATCCAGGACGCCTGGG
>NZ_DAOMPX010000020.1:0-63624 GCF_035445025.1 Citricoccus sp.
CGAAGATCCCGTCCAGGTTGAGGGTGTTGGGGGCCGCCAGGCGGTGGGACAGCAGATGCAGCCGCAGCCAGGAGTCCAGGGTGTCGACGGGCGCGGAGTCCAGGTCAGACTCCACGGTCACGACCCGCTGGGTGGTGCCCCGGTCCGCGTCGGGGCGGGCGACGGACTCCAGGGCCCCGGTCATCGAGCTGTCCACGTCGGCCGCCGGGCCCAGCGCCGGGGCCGGGAACCAGACGTCCAGGACGGTGCCGTCCGCGGCGAAGGTCGCCAGTCCGAGGCCGGAGGCCGTCCGTGGGGTGGTCAGGGTGGCGCCGGGCTGGGAGGGGTTGGAGTCCATGGGAATATCCTACTGGCATGGATTCTTCCCTCCCGGTCACCACCGCGCCCGTCCTGCCCCCTCTCGACCTCGACGTGGCCCTGCTGACCGCCGAGCTGCTGGACATCCATTCCGTGTCCGACCACGAGACCCTGCTGGCGGACGCCGTCGAGGAGGCGCTGCGGGCCCTGCCGGCCCTGAGCGTGCAGCGCATCGGTGACGCGGTGGTGGCCCGCACCGAGTTCGGGCTGGACTCCCGGGTGGTGCTGGCCGGTCACCTGGACACCGTCCCGCTGCCCACCGTCCCCGGTGCCCGGGGCACGGTGCCCTCGCGCTGGGAGCCGGCGACCGGCGTCGGGACCGTGGCGGCCGTGCCGGCCGACGGGGACGTGCTCTACGGACGCGGCGCCACGGACATGAAGGGCGGAGTGGCCGTCCAGCTGGCACTGGCCGGGCTCCTGGGGCGCGACGCCGGCCCCCGTCCCGCGCGGGACGTCACCTGGGTGTTCTACGACCACGAGGAGGTCGAGGCGGCGCGGTCCGGCCTGGGCCGCATCGCCCGGCAGGCGTCCGCGTTGCTGGAGGCGGACTTCGCGGTGCTGCTGGAACCCACCGACGGCGTGGTGGAGGGAGGGTGCAACGGCACCAGCCGGTACCTCGTGACGGTGCCGGGCGTCGCCGCCCACACGGGCCGGTCCTGGCGCGGGGTCAACGCGATCCACGCGACCGCCCCCCTGCTGACGGTGCTGGCCGCCTACGAGCCGGCCACGGTCACGGTCGAGGGCCTGGACTACCGGGAGGGACTGAACGCGGTGCGGATCCACGGCGGCACCGCGGGCAACGTCGTGCCCGACTCCTGCGCCGTGGAGGTCAACTACCGGTTCGCCCCGGACAAGACCGTCGAGCAGGCGCACGAGCACGTGTACGCGGTCCTGTCCCACGCCGGCATCTCCCCGGAGGCCGTCGAGGTCACGGACGCCTCGCCCGCGGCCCGCCCCGGCCTGGACCACCCTGCGGCGGCGGCCTTCGTCGCCGCCGTCGGCGGGGTACCGATGCCCAAGTACGGCTGGACGGACGTGGCCCGGTTCTCCGAGCTGGGCGTGCCGGCCGTGAACTTCGGGCCGGGGGACGCCCTGCTGGCCCACGCCGACGACGAGCACGTCACCGCCGGCGCGGTGCGGGCGTGCCTGGGGGCGCTGCGTCGCTGGCTCGTGCCGGAGTCCGACGTCCGCTGACGGCCCGGACCGCCGGCCGCCCGGCCTACCTGACCGAGAGTGCGGGGCCCATGGTGGTGGAGGTGACCGGTGCGGTGTCCCCGCCGGTGCGGGAGGAGAGCCGTCCGGCGAGCTTGGAGGCCAGCCAGGTGAGGATGAAGTTGATGACGATGAAGATCAGTGCGGCCACCACGAGGGTCTGCAGGATGTTGGAGTAGCCCGAGCCGAGCTGGCGGGAGTACTGCAGCAGTTCGTAGAAGCCGATCAGGTAGCCCAGGGCGGAGTCCTTGATGATGACCACGAACTGGCTCAGCAGTGAGGGCAGCATTGCGGTCAGGGCCTGGGGGACCTCGACCAGGCGCAGGGACTGGTTGTTGGTCATCCCCACGGCTGCGGCGGCCTCGCGCTGTCCCTTGGGCAGCGACTTCACCCCGGAGCGGACCAGTTCGGCGATCACGGCCCCGTTGTAGACGGTGAGCCCGACGATCACCCCGTAGTACGCGGCGTCCGCGGAGGCGATCAGTCCCGAGGGGGCGACGATGCGGGAGAAGAAGAAGTACAGGAAGAACATCATCACCAGCACCGGCACGGCGCGGAAGAACTCGACCACCACGCCGGCGATCCAGCGGATCGGGCCGAACGGGGCCAGGCGCATGAAGCCGAAGATGAGCCCGAAGACCATGGCCGTGACCACGGCGATCCCGGAGGCCTGCAGGGTGAACTTCAGCCCGGGCAGGTAGTAGTTGGCCCAGGCGTTGGCGTTCAGGGCGTTGGCCCACTTCTCCGGGGCCAGCTGGTCCTGTTCGTTGAGCTGGATCAGCACCAGCACCACGATGACCAGCACGACCACCAGGGCCGCGGCGTTGGAGAGCAGGATGTTGCGCCGGGCCCTGGGGCCCGGGGCGTCGAAGAGGACGGTGGCCTGGGTTCTCATCGGGCCACCGCCAGCTTGTCGGAGAGCCAGGTGGTCAGCAGGCCCATCGGGATCACGATGATGCAGAACCCGATCGCGATGGTCAGGAAGATGGAGACCATCAGGTTGGGGTTGAACTCGATCATGGTCTTCATCAGTCCGGAGGCCTCCGCCACGGAGGCGGCCGCGGCCACCGTGGTGTTCTTGGTCAGGGCGATCAGGGTGTTGCCCAGGGGGGTGATGGCCCCGCGCAGGGCCTGGGGGAGCACGACCACCCGGGCGGCGGGCAGGAAGCTCAGGCCGATGGCGCGGGCGGCCTCGGCCTGGCCCTGGGGGACCGTGTTGACCCCGGAGCGGATGGCCTCGCACACGAAGGCCGCGTGGTAGATCGACAGCGCGATGACGGCGTAGATGAAGAAGTTGAGCTCGAAGTCCGAGGAGAACGTGATCTTCAGCTGGCCCCACACGGCCAGCACGCCGAGCACCATGATGATCGTCAGCGGGGTGTTGCGCACCACGTTCACGTAGGAGGTGCCGATGGCCCGCAGCGAGCCCACGGGGGAGATCCGGAACACGGCCAGCACGGTGCCCAGCGCGAACGAGCCGATGGCCGCGAGGATGGTCAGCCGGATGTTCATCCAGAAGGCGCCGATGATGTCGTACTCGGCGAAGAGTTCAAGAAAGCCGTTCATGGGGTTCCTGTCCCTGGAGCGGACGGAGGGGTGGGGCCGACGACGGCGGCGGGACGGCCCGAGGGCCGTGCCGCCGCCGTCTCAGTGCCGCGGTTCAGTCGCGCGGCGCGGCGGCTCAGGCCTCGCAGGGCACCAGCTCGGCGTCGGGGCCGTTGTTCAGCGTCTCGTCGGGGGTGTAGCCCGTCCCCTCGGTGTTCGTGGTCAGGGCCTCCTCCCAGGCGCCCTCGTCCTTCATCTTGGTGATGGCGTCGTTGATGGCCTGGCACTGGTCCGAGCCCTTGGGGATGCCCACGCCGTAGCGTTCGGTGGTGAAGGCGTTGCCGACCACCTTGAACTTGCCGGAGTTCTCGGGGGTGGCGGCCAGGCCGGCGAGGATGATGTCGTCCGTGGTGACGGCGTCCACCTGGCCGGACTCCAGGTAGGTCACGCACTCGGCGTACCCGCCCTGCTCGACCAGGTTCACACCCTCGGCGTACTCGTCCTTGATCCGCTGGGCCGAGGTGGACCCGGTGACGGAGCACAGGTTCTTGCCGTTCAGCGCCTCCGGGCCGGTGATCTCGGTGTCGTCCTGGCGCACCAGCAGGTCCTGGCCGGCCACGAAGTACGGGCCCGCGAAGTCCACGCGTTCGGCGCGCTCGTCGGTGATGGAGTAGGTGGCGAAGATCATGTCGACCTCGCCGCCCTCCAGGGCGTTCTCCCGGTTGGCCGAGGGGGTCTGGATCCACTCGATGTCGCCCTCGGCGTAGCCCAGCTCCCCGGCCACGTACTTGGCGACGTCCACGTCGAAGCCGGTCGGGTCGCCGGAGCCTTCGCGGAAGCCGAGGCCGGGCTGGTCGAACTTGATGCCGATGCGGACCGTCTCGCCACCGCCCTGGGTCTCACCGCCGCCGGTCTCACCGCCGCCGTTGTCCGTGGAGGACGGCGAGCAGGCGGACAGGGCGAGGGCGGCCGACGCGGCCAGGGCGGCGACGGAGATGTACTTCTTGCGCATGGTTCCTCCAGGGACGGTGATGATGTCGGTGCGACGGGTGGTCTGGGTGGGCGAGCGGTGCGTTCGCCCGGGTTCAGTGGGTGAGGATCTTGCCGAGGAAGTCCTTGGCGCGGGGGTGCTGGGGGCGGGTGAAGAAGGACTCGGGATCGGTGTCCTCCAGGACCTTGCCCTCGTCCATGAACAGCACCCGGTCCCCGGCCTTGCGCGCGAAGCCCATCTCGTGGGTCACCACCACCATGGTCATGCCCTCGCGGGCCAGCTGGACCATGACGTCGAGCACCTCCTGGACCATCTCCGGGTCCAGGGCCGAGGTCGGCTCGTCGAAGAGCAGGACCTTGGGCTTCATGGCCAGGGCGCGGGCGATGGCCACGCGCTGCTGCTGGCCGCCGGAGAGCTGGGCCGGCATCTTCCGGGCCTGCTGGGCCACCCCGACGCGTTCGAGCAGCCCCATGGCGTCCTTCTCCGCCTGGGCCTTCTTCACGCCCTTGACCTTGATCGGGCCCAGGGTGACGTTCTCCAGGATCGACTTGTGGGCGAAGAGGTTGAAGGACTGGAACACCATCCCGACGTCGGCGCGCAGCCGCGCCAGCGCCTTGCCCTCCTCGGGCAGGGGCTTGCCGTCGATGCGGATCGTCCCGCCCGGGTCGATGGTCTCCAGGCGGTTGATGGTGCGGCACAGGGTGGACTTGCCCGACCCGGACGGGCCCAGCACGATCGCCACCTGCCGTTCCGGGATGGTCAGGTTGATGTCCGTGAGCGCCTGGAACGACCCGAAGTGCTTGTTGACGTTCTCCAGTTCGACCAGGATCCGGGTGCCGGTGCTGTCCGCCGCGGGGGGATCCGCTGGGGGCGGTGTGGTCTGCGTCATGGCGACGAGACTAGCGGAGAACGACGCCGCCCGTCAGGTGACGTGGGTGGTTCATGGTGGTTTAACACCATCGTTGCGGAACTGAAACAACTCTTTCCCGTCCGGGGGCTACCGGGTCCGGAGGCCCCGCCGACTAGTGTGGTCCCATGTCACAGAACTCCGACGACCGGCGGCCGCGACCGGAGGTCCGGCGCGGTCCCCAGACGCTGCGCGGCGCCGACGCCTCGGCGCCGACGTTCGACCAGATGCTGCTGGACTCCCGCCAGCGTCAGGCGGGTTCCTCCGGACGGCGGAGCACCGAGTCGATCGCCCGGGACACCTGGCGGGTGATGCGCATGCAGGGCGAGCTCGTGGAGGGTTTCGGCTCGCTGGCGACCCTGGGCCCGGCCATCTCCGTGTTCGGCTCGGCCAGGGCCCGGCCCGGCGAGGCGGACTACGAGCAGTCCCGGGAGGTCGGCCGACGGCTGGCCGAGGCCGGCTTCACGGTCATCACCGGTGGCGGGCCCGGGGTGATGGAGGCCGCCAACCGGGGGGCCAAGGAGGGCGGCGGGCATTCCGTGGGGCTGGGCATCGAGCTGCCCCACGAGCAGGGGTTGAACGACTGGGTGGACCTGGGCATCGACTTCCGCTACTTCTTCGTCCGCAAGGTCATGTTCGTGAAGTTCTCCCAGGGTTTCGTGGTGGCCCCCGGTGGCATGGGCACCCTGGACGAGCTCTTCGAGGCGCTGACCCTGGTCCAGACCGGCAAGGTCACCGCCTTCCCCGTGGTCCTGCTGGACCGGGAGTACTGGACGCCGCTCGTGGCGTGGATCCGGGACACCCTGGTCGCCCGCGGGATGATCGCGGAGGACGACGTGGACCTGCTGCGCGTGGCGGACACCCCTGAGGAGGCCGTGGAGCTGGTGCTGACCACGGTGCCCGTGTCCCGCTGGCCGGACCGCCTGGCCGGGCGCGACGTGACCGACGACGGCCTGGGCGAGGGCGGCCCGGCCGACGGTGACCCGCAGTGACCGTGCCCGTGGTGCTGGTCCTGGTGGCGGCCGTCGTCGTGGTGGGCCTGATCGCCCTCGCCCTCGCCGGGCGCACCGGTTTCGCCCGGCCGCTGGCCGAGCCGGTCCGGACCCTGCCCCCGGTGCTGCTGCCGGCGGACCCGGAGGCGGCCGACGTCGACCGCCTGCGCTTCTCACCGGCGCTGCGGGGCTACCGGATGGACCAGGTGGACGAGACCCTGCAGCGGCTCGCGTCAGCGCTGGCGGATCGGGACGCCGAGATCACCGCGCTGCGGCGGCAGGCGCAGGACGGGCCTGACATCGGCGGTCCTGCCGGTGTGATTAGCGGCACCGCGCCGAATCCGGAATAATAGGGGATGTCAAGCGCTCTGCGACCGGCTCCCCTCGGGTGCCGGTCGCACGAACTATCGTGCGGCCCCAGCGCGACACGGGACCCGCAGTTGAGAAGGGAACACAGATGGCAGCCATGAAGCCTCGTACCGGGGATGGTCCCATGGAAGTGACCAAGGAGGGACGAAGCCTGATCATGCGCGTGCCGATCGACGGCGGCGGACGACTGGTCCTCGAGCTCAACAACGAGGAGGCCAATTCGCTCAAGGAGTGCCTCGTCGGGGTCACCGAGGGCTGACGTCCCGCCTCGTGACACCGGTATCGCACGAGACCCCCGGATCCCCGCCGCACGGCGGGTCCGGGGGTCTCGTGCATGATGGCGAGCGCCGGGAGCGCCGGTGTACCGGGGCAGTGCCGCTCCGGCGGTCAGCGCCGGACGGCCGCCAGCACGCCGGTACCGGTCGGGACGAGGGCGGAGAACCACTGCTCCTCGTCGCGCAGGAGCTTGCCGGCCTCCCGGGCGGCCACGGTGGAGGCCTCCCGCACCGCGGGCTTGGGGACCCGGTCCTGGTCCAGCGCGTCGTTGACCACCAGCAGCCCGCCCGGACGCAGCAGCCGCGCGGACTGCTCCACGTGGAAGACGAGGGACGCCTTGTCCGCGTCGAGGAACACCATGTCGTAGGACCGGCTGGTCAGCCGCGGCACCACGGTGCGCGCCCGGCCGGTGATCATCCGGGTCCGGTTGGCCGGGAACCCGCCGTCGGCGAAGGCCTCGCGGGCGGCCCGCAGCGCCTCGGCATCCGGGTCGATCGTGGTCAGCATGGAGGTGCGGACGAGCCCGCGCATCAGGGCGAGACCGGACACCCCGGCCCCGGTGCCGATCTCCACCAGGGTGGCGGGGGACCGGGTGGCCGCCAGCACGGTCAACAGGGCGGCGGTGCCCTCGCTCACCGGGACGATGCCCAGGTCTGCCGAGCGCTCGCGGGCCCGCAGCATGACCTCGTCCTCGTCCGGACGCGACTCGGCGAAGGCCCAGCTGGCATGCTTGTCCGTCTGATGGGGGCTCAGGGCCTTCATGGGGCGGGCTCGATTCTGTCGTCGGTTCCGGCGTCCTGTCGTCAGTCGCGGCACCCCAGTCTACGGCGACCTGGGCCTGTGCTCAGGCTCCTCCCAGAAAGACGGGGCACACTGGTCGGGTACGGAAAGGAGTCGTCGGCCGTGATCCCCACCGACTGCACCACCCCTCCCACCACACATGACAGCCGTTCCGGCCCCCGCGTTTCCGGCCCCAGTGCCTCGATCTCCTCCCCGGGAATGCCCGCCGGAGGGACGGACGAGGGCTGATGGCCGTCCTGCATCCCCGGAGCCGTCTGGACTCCTTCATCGAGGGCGCCCTGACCCCGTATTCCCGCGCGCGCGTCTCCGCCCATCTGGCGGACTGCTCGGACTGCCGCCGCGAGGTCGGTCAGCGCGAACGCATCCTGCGCGCCGCGTCATCCCTCGGACCGGTTCGCGGGCCGTCGTCTGACCCGTCCGGCCCGGAGGGTGCCGGGCAGCGGTGCGTCCCCGTGCTGGAGCGCCGCGACGGAGTGGCCGGCTGGAAGGTCGTGCTCGGTCTCGGAGCGGTGGGGCTGCTCACCTCCGGTGTCCTGATGTCGGCGTGGGTCGCCGGTGACCCGGAGGCCCGGGACCCGCAGGCCGGCCAGTTCCAGTTCCTGTCCTTCGCCGGGGACTCCTCCCCGGTCCCCGAGGCCGACGTGGGCCGCTCGGCCGCCGCGTCGATGTCCGGTGCGTCCTCGGGTGCCGCGTCCGTGTCACCGGTGCCGGACCGCGCACCTGCCGGTTCGATCCTGTCCTCGGCGGCCGGCATCACCCCGGACACGGCGGGTACGCTGACGCCCTCGATGGTGACCGACCTGCGCCAGGCGGGCTGGAACGTACCGACGTTCCACGGGCTCGGGATGCCCGCCACGTCGACCGGCTGGCAGCGCGGGGAGGGCTTCACCGAGGTGGTGATGACCCTGACCGGTGCCGGACACACCCTCGAGTTCCACGAGTGCCGCACCCTGCCGGACGCAGAACCGGTACCGTCCTGCCCGGTCGGCTGGGACCTGCGCAGCGGTCCCGCGGCGGAACGGGCGGCGGCGCCGGTCACCGGGCCGCTGTCCTGGACGGGCGCAGACGTCGTCCGGCTGCCGGTCGGCCTGGACATGCAATTGCGCGAGCACGCCGACGGTTCCTGGACCGCCGCACTGGCCACCTCCCAGGCGGGGTACACCGTGAACTCGGACCTGCCGGTCGAGAGTGCCCCGCGGGTGATGTCCATGGTGGTCATCTCGGAGCGCTCGCGCGTGCAGGGCGGCGCCGCACCGGAATCCCCGGGCGACCGGCTGGCGCGGGGCTTCGAGCGAATCCTCCCGTGGACGGACGGGACGGACGGGACGGAGCCGCAACGCCGGTGACGCCGGGCCGAGGCAGTCGCGGGCGGCCCCCGGTGCTCGGGTAGTCTGGGGTCCCGTGACCTTCGGAATCAACGGTGCAGAACTGATCATCCTGATCATCCTGGCCGTCCTGGTGCTCGGCCCGGAGAAACTGCCCGAGTACACGCGCAAGCTCACCGAGTGGATCCGCACCCTGCGGCGCATGGCCGAAGGGGCCAAGGTCCAGTTCAAGGACGAGACCGGGACCGACTTCGACGAGATCGACTGGCGGCGCTACGACCCCCGCCAGTACGACCCGCGGCGCATCATCCGCGAGGCCCTCGCCGACCCGGTCGACGATCCCGGGACGGACCGCCGGGCCTCCGGGACGGGCACCGGATCGACCGCGGCGAGGACCCCGCCGGACACCCGCGAGACCCTGCGGAACGACCTGGACGCCGTCCGTTCCGAACGCGATGCCCTCCGCGAGGACCTGAAGGAGATGGATCCCCGGGCACTGTTCTTCGGCTCCTCCGCCGCACGTCGCACCACCTCGTCGCCGAGCGGCGCCGGGTCATCGGCCCCGGACGACCGGGACGCCGCGGCGATCGAGGCCCCCACTCCGGCCGGCACCCCCGCGGTGCCGGCTGCCCCCGGCGCCGCGGCGAGGGAGGGGGCTGCTCCGGCCCCGGCTGCGGACGGCGCCGTGGCGGTCGAGGCCGGGGCGGACGCGGTCGGCGCCGAGCCGGCCGGCCCGCCCGCGGCGGCCCGCCCGGCACCCTTCGACGCCGAGGCGACCTGATCGGGCGCCCGGGCACCGGGACCGCGCGCCGGGGCCTCCGGGTGCGGTCCCGGATCAGTCCCGCGGGCTGACCGGCAGCCGCACCCCCGAGAGTCCACGCGGGCGGACGGCCAGTGCGTCGGCGATGCGCCGCAGCTCGGTGCCGGCCGCCGAGCCGGGATGGGCCAGGACCACGGGGGTGCCGCCGTCGCCGTCCCGGCGCAGGACGGGGTCCAGCGGGACCGAGCCCAGCAACGGGACCGGCTGGCCCAGCGCGGCCGAGAGCCGGTCGGCCACGAGCCGGCCGCCGCCGCTGCCGAAGAGGTCGAGCACCGTGCCGTCCGGCAGGGTCATCGCGGCCATGTTCTCCACCACTCCGGCCACCTGCTGGCCGGTCTGCTCGGACAGCTCCCCCGAGCGCGCCGCCACCTGGGCCGCCGCCTGCTGCGGGGTGGTCACCACGAGCAGCTCGGAGGTGGGCATCAGCTGAGCGGCGGAGATGGCGATGTCACCGGTGCCCGGGGGCAGGTCCACGAGCAGGATGTCGAGGTCCCCCCAGTACACGTCCGTCACGAACTGCTCCAGGGCCCGGTGCAGCATGGGTCCGCGCCAGGCGACCGGGCGGTCGGTGTCCAGGAACATCCCGATGGAGATGACCTTCACGCCGTGCGCGACGGGGGGCAGGATCATCTCGTCCACGCGCGTGGGGCGCTCCGCGGTCCCCAGCAACCCGGGGATGGAGAAGCCGTGGATGTCCGCGTCCACGAGTCCCACCGCCAGGCCGCGGGCGGCCAGCGCGGTGGCCAGGTTGGCGGTGACGGTGGACTTGCCCACCCCGCCCTTGCCGGAGGCCACCGCGTAGACGCGGGTCAGGGTGGACTGGCCGAAGGGGTTGGCCGGTCGCCCGGCGGTGAGCCGGTCCTTGAGGGCGGCTCGCTGCTCGGGCGTCATCACCGTCATGACGACCTCGGAGCCCGAGCATCCCGGCAGCCCGTCCAGGGCCCGCTCGACGTCCCCGGTGATGGTGTCCCGCAACGGACAGCCCGCGATGGTCAGGCGGATGCCGATCGTCAGGTGCCCGGGGGAGTCGGCCTGCGGGCTGGTGGCGAGTGCCTCGACCGGACGCCCGGTACCGCCCTCGGTGACGGAGGCGACCATGCCCAGTTCGGTGACGGGGCGCCGCAGCTCGGGATCCAGGACGGAGCCCAGTCGCTCCCAGGCGGCCCGTTCCAGTGGCGTGGTGAGTTCGGGGGTGTCTGTCATGCGGTGGTGTCGTCCTTGCTGGTCTCGGTGTCCACGGCGGCCTCCTCCGCGGCGATGATCGCCAGCGTCGTGGTCTGTGCGCCGTCCTCGTCGCCCTCGATCCGCTCACGGGCCTCCCGGCTCGGCCGGTTCTTCTTCTTTTTCTTCTTCCGCGCCACGGTGCCGGACCCCCGGTACGGGGCGCCGTCGTCGGGACCCTGCCGCAACTCCTCGAGCAGCTCGGCGCGCACCTGCTCGCGCATCTGGTCCTTGAGCTCCTCGGTGATCTCGGCGACCGCATCGCGCATCTCGGAGCGCACGAAGTCCCGGGTGGCCACGTCCTGCAGGGCGATCCGCAGGCCGGCGAGCTCACGGGTCAGGTACTCGGTGTCCGCGAGGTTGCGCTCGGCCCGCGCACGGTCCTCGCGCAGGGACACCTTGTCCCGGTCGTCCTGCCGGTTCTGGGCCAGCAGCAGCAGCGGGGCGGCGTAGGAGGCCTGCAGGGACAGCACCAGCGTCAGCGCGGTGAAGCCCAGGGCGGCGGAGTCGAACCGCCACGCCTCCGGGGAGAACGTGTTCCAGACCAGCCAGATGGCACAGAAGATCGTCATGGCCAGCAGGAACTGCGGGGTGCCCATGAACCGGGCGAACCCCTCGGTGGCCTCTCCGAACGCGTCCGGGTTCGGGCTCAGCCGCGGCCAGCGCCGTTCGCGGGCGCCCATCGGGGTCTCCAGGCCGGTCCGGCGCTGGACCTGGTCGGTCGACTTCTCTGCCATCAGCTGGCCTCCTCTCTCGGCACCGGTGCGTCCTCGGCCTCGGAGTCGTCCATGCTGCGCCAGTCCTCGGGCAGGATGTGGTCCAGCACGTCGTCCACGGTGACGGCCCCCACCACGCGGTGGTGCTCGTTGACCACCGGGATGCAGGTCAGGTTGTAGGTGGCCAGCTCGCGCGTCACGGCCGGCAGCGGCAGCAGGTCGGACACCGGTTCGAGGTCCTTGTCCAGCAGGTTGCCCAGGGGCTCCGGCGGCGGGTAGCGCAGCAGGCGCTGGAAGTGCACCACGCCGAGGTAGCGGCCGGTGGGGGTCTCCAGCGGGGGCCGGGCCACGATCACCAGGGAGGCCATCGCGGGGGTGAACTCCTGCTGGCGGATGTTGGCCAGCGCATCGGCGACGGTCGCCTCCGGGGGCATGATCACCGGCACCGGCGTCATCACCGAACCGGCCGTGTTCTCCTCGTACTCCATGAGGCGGCGGACGTCGTCGGCCTCCTCGGGTTCCATCAGCTCCAGCAGCAGCTCCTGCTGGGAGTCGGAGAGCTCGTGCAGCAGGTCGGCGGCATCGTCCGGGTCCATCTCCTCCAGCACGTCGGCCGCGCGCTCGATGTCCAGGTGGGAGATGATCTCGACCTGGTCGTCGTCCGGCAGCTCCTGGAGCACGTCCGCCAGCCGTTCGTCCTGCAGCTCGGTGGCGACCTCCACGCGGCGCTTGGCCGTCATCTCGTGCAGGACGTCCGCCAGGTCGGCGGCCTTGAGGTCCTCGTGGGCGGCCACGAAGCTGGTGGCACCCTGGGGCTCGGCCTGGTCGGCCCACCGGGCCTGTCCCCATTCCACGAGCAGGTGCTCGCCGCGGGCCCGGCCGAAGGCCGTGCGGCCGGCGTCGCGGCGGACGTAGAGGTCGCTGACCACCCAGTCGCCGTTGCGCTGCCGCTCCAGGCCCAGGTCCTCCAGGATGGCGTTCCCGGACCCGTCCGCCAGGGTGACCTTGCGGTCGAAGAGGTCCCCGGCGACCATCAGCTCTGCCCCGCGGCGTTCGAAGCGGCGCAGGTTGATCAGCCCCGTGGTGATGATCTGACCGGAGCCCATGGAGGTCACCCGGGTCATCGGGACGAAGACCCGTTTCTTGCCCGGCACCTCGATGACCAGGCCGACCGCGACCGGCGGCAGGCCGGGCCCGCGATCGGTCACGACGGCGTCGCGCATCCGTCCCAGCCGGTCGCCCAGCGGGTCGAACACGTCCAGGCCCAGCATCCGGGCGACGAAGATCTTGGGGGCACTCACCCCTCCAGCCTAGTCGGCCCGGGTCGGCCCGCCCGGGGGCGGCCGGGCCCGGCGAGGGCGGGGACACGCCCAGCGGGGCCATGGTCAGGGCGGCCGGGGCGGCGTACCGTAGGAGCACGGATATCCGCCCCAGGGAACGAGTGGCTATGAACCGTGGCCCATGGAAGAAGTGGACTCCCGCCGTGGCGGTGAGCGCGACGATCGCGGCGCTCGCGGCGGGTGGCTCCATCGCGGCCAGCGCGCGGACGGACCTGCCGGACAGGACACCCCGGGACGTGCTCGAGATGGTCGCCGCGCACGAGGTCGAGGGGTTCTCCGGCCGCCTGACGGCCAGCGTCGAGCTGGGCCTGCCGCAGCTGCCCGTGGAGGCCGTCCGGGACGCCGAGGCCCAGGACACCGGCGCCGTGGACGCACGACTGGCCGAACTGCTCGCGCTGGTGCCGGGCACGCACGAGGCCCGGGTCTTCGCCGACGGACACGACCGGTCGCGCCTGCAGCTCCTGGACGGGGCCGAGGAGAAGAACCTCATCCGCAACGACGAGGAGCTCTGGTTCTACGACTCCGTCGAGGACCGGGCCGTCCACGCCACCGTGCCCCGGGACGGCGCGGGGCACGGTGAGGCCTCGGACCCATGGCGGCGTGACGGGGCCCTGCCCACCCCGGAGCGGATCGCCGAGCGCGTGCTGGACCGGGCCGAGGTGCACAGCACGGTCACGGTCGAGGAGGGCACCGCTGACTCCGGCCGGGACGCCTACACCCTGCGCCTGGACCCGCGCACCGATCAGACCCTCGTGGACAGTGTCCTGGTCGACGTCGATGCCCAGACCGGCATGCCGGTCGGCATCGAGGTGCGTGCGGTGGGCCAGGACGAGCCGGCCGTCAGCGTCGCCTTCACGGAGTTCACCCCGGGTGCGCCCGACGCCGGCCTGTTCGACTTCGAGCCGCCCGCCGGGGCCACGGTGGAGGAGCAGACCCTTCCGGACTGCGGGCAGCGGTCCGATGCCGCCGGCGCCCGGGAAGACGTGAACCGGGAACCGGTCTCCGGTGACCGGGCACGGGGTGAGGTCATCGGCGAGGGCTGGGAGGCCGTCGTGGTGATGCCCGCCGGGACCGGCCCCGGGGAACTGGCCGGTTCGGCGCTGCTGGACGAACTGGCCGTGGAGGTCGAGGGCGGACGGGTGCTGAGCACGCCGTTGCTGAACGTCCTGCTGGCGGACGACGGGCGGGTGCTCGCGGGACCGGTGCCGCAGCACCGGCTGCTGGAGGTCGCCGCCGCCGGAACCGGCGAGGAGTGAACGGCGCATTCCCGGACGCGGACCCGGTCATCCGCACGCGCCGGTTGAGCAAGCGGTTCGGGAGGCGTCAGGCCGTCCGCGAGGTGGACCTGACCGTCCCGCGCGGCGCGGTGTTCGGGTTCCTGGGGCCCAACGGCTCCGGCAAGACCACGACGATCCGGATGCTGCTGGGCCTGGCCGCGCCGACCTCCGGCACCATCAGCCTGCTCGGCGAGCCGATGCCGCAGGCAGCCCTGCGGGTCCTGCCGCGCGTCGGGGCGCTCGTGGAGGGCCCGGCGTTCTACCCCTACCTCTCCGGGCGGGCCAACCTGGTCCGCCTTGACGCCGCGGACCGCACCTCCGATGGCCGCACGCGGGTGCGGCGGGTGGAGGAGGCGCTCGAGCGCGTGGGGCTCTCGCGCGCCGCCCGACTGGCCGTGCACGCCTACTCCCTGGGCATGAAGCAGCGACTCGGCATCGCCGGCGCCCTGGCCGCCGAGCGCGAACTGCTGGTGCTGGACGAGCCCACCAACGGACTGGACCCGCAGGGGACACGCGAGGTGCGGCACCTGGTGGCCTCACTGGCCGGGGCCGGGCTGACGGTGTTCGTCTCCAGCCACCTGCTCAGCGAGGTGGAGCAGGTGTGCACGCACGCGGCGGTCATGAGCAACGGGAGGCTCGTGGCACAGGGGACGCTGGACGAACTGCGCGGGACCGCGGCGGGGCGGGTGGTGGTGCACACCCGGGACACCGAGGCCGCCGGACGGGTGCTCGCCCGCCTGGGGCTGTCTCCGCTGCCCGACGGGACCGGCACCGTGCGCGCCACCACGGGCCCGCACGCGCCGCCTCCCGAGGACATCGTCTCCGCCCTGGTCACCTCCGGGGTGGGCGTGCGCGGGTTCAGCGTGGAGGGAACGAGCCTGGAGGAGCGGTTCGTGCAGCTGACGGGAGAGGGGTTCGACATTGCCTGAGCGCACCGCGCGGGCCGGTGGGATGCTCGCCTCGGAGCTGCACCTGTTGTTCCGGCGCCGGCGTACCTGGGCCCTGTTCGCCGCGCTGGCCGCGGTGCCGGTGCTCATCGGGCTGGCCGTGCGGGTCTCCACCGGCCCGCCGCGGGGCCGCGGGCCGGCGTTCCTGGACCAGGTCGCCGGCAACGGGCTCTTCCTGGCCGTGGTCGGACTGCTCGTCAGCGTGCCGCTGTTCCTGCCGCTGACCGTCGCGGTGGTCGCCGGGGACTCGATCGCCGGCGAGGCCTCCCAGGGCACCCTGCGCTACCTCCTGACGGCCCCCGTGTCGCGGGCCGGCCTGCTGCTCGTCAAGTACGCGGTCATCGTGGTGTTCTGCGCCGCTGCGGTGCTGGTGCTCGCGGGGGCCGGGGTGCTGGTCGGCCTGGTCCTGTTCGGGGTGCAGCCGGCCGTGCTGCTCTCCGGGGACACCCTCGGCCTCGGGGCGTCGTACGCGCGGATCGCCCTCATCGCCGCCTATGTGGCCGTGTCCCTGCTGGGGCTGGGGGCGATCGGGCTGTTCCTCTCGACGCTCTCGGACGTACCGGTGGGCGTGATGGCGGCCATCGCCGTGCTCGCGGTGGCGGCCCAGATCGCCGGTTCCCTGCCGCAGCTGGACTGGCTGCACCCCTGGCTGTTCACCGAGCACTGGACCGGTTTCGTGGACCTGCTGCGCCAACCGGTGCTCTGGGACTCCTTCGTCGACAACGCGGTGCTGCAGGCCGGTTACGTGCTGGTGTTCGGCGCGCTGGCCTACGGCAGGTTCGCCACGAAGGACGTGCTGAGCTGACCGGGGGCCGGGGGCGGGGGCCGGCACCGTGTTGCTTACGCCGGTGGCTGAGAACCGGCGCCCCGTGGTGACCGTCCAGGTCGTCAGCGGCAGAATGGACCCATGTCGATGCTCTTCGGTCCCGCGTCCTCCGACCCGGCAGCCAGCGGCCTGCCCCGTGGCGAGGTGCTGGGCACCTACGACTCCTACGCGGACGCCCGGAAGGTCGTGGACCGGCTGGCCGAGCAGGACTTCGACGTCCGGACCGTCTCGATCGTCGGCGTCGACCTGCGCACGGTCGAACGGATCCGCCACCGGCAGACCTATGCCTCCGTGGCCCTGCGCTCGGCCCTGCAGGGAGCGTTCTTCGGACTGATGCTCGGCATCCTGATGAGCCTGATCGACCCCGCCGGCACGGGTCCGCAGATGCTTTACACCGTGGGCCTCGGCGTCGGGATCTGGGTGCTGTTCGGGGTCATCGGCCACGCGATCCGCAAGGGCAAGGGCTTCGACTCCGTCCAGCAGCTCGTGCCCGCCCGCTTCGACGTGGTCTGCGAGTTCGCCTCGGCGGCCACGGCCCGCCAGATCCTCGGGGGCGCCCCGGCGCCGTCACCGGCGCCCACCGCCGCACCGGCGCCCGCGCAGCAGCCGCCGGGCCCCGCTCCGTCCGGCCCGACGGCGCCGGTCGGCCCGGCGACCCCGCCCACCGGGACGGGCGGCACCGGCCGGGAACCGGCCTCCGCACCGCCGGCCCCGACCGCGGACTCCGCGCCGGCTCCGGCCCCGGCCTCCGCGGCGACGCCCGCCTCCGCTCCGGCCCGCACCCATCACTTCCCCGACCTGCCCGACGGTCGGCCCCAGTACGGCGTCCGGCTGCCGGAGGAGCAGGCCCAGGCGCTGCGGGAGCAGATGCTGAAGGACCACTCCGGCGCCGGCCGGTCCGGCAACACCCCCGGGGCCTTCGCCGCCCCCGACTACGGCCGGCGCGGCAGCGGCCGGCGGAGGGACCCGGACCGCCCGCTCGACGGCGGCCCCGCCCCCGATGCCGGGTCCGGCACCGCGTCCGAGCCGCCCTCCGTCCCTGCAGCGGGGGAGGGCACCGCGGCGGGCACCGGGCCGGCGTCGGGCACCACGGAGGGACGCTTCGCCCGGCCGCGCTACGGCCGCCACGCCGAGCGCCCTGCCGGCGAGACCGGCGCGGAACCCGGCGCCGGACCGGACACCGTGCCTCCGGCGCGCGACGACGACCCGGCCTGACACCGGCCGGGCCGTCACGGGCGGGGCTCAGCGCTGGAGGTCGGCCATCCAGGCCTCGATCGCCTCGGGGGTGCGCGGCAGGGCGGCGGAGAGGTTCTCGGCGCCCTCGTCGGTGACACGGATGTCGTCCTCGATGCGGATGCCGATGCCGCGGTACTCCTCGGGCACGGCCAGGTCCTCGGCCTTGAAGTACAGGCCCGGCTCGATGGTGAAGACCATCCCCGGCTGCAGCTCGCCGTCGAGGTAGAGCTCCCGCTTGGCCTGGGCACAGTCGTGGACGTCGAGGCCGAGGTGGTGGCTGGTGCCGTGCGGCATCCACCGACGGTGCTGCTGGCCCTGCGGGGACAGCGCCTCCTCCACGGTGACCGGAAGCAGGCCCCACTCGTGCAGGCGCTCGGCGAGCACCCGCATGGCGGTCTCGTGGATCTGGCGGAACCGGATGCCCGGCCTGACGACCTCGAAGGCGGCGTCGGCGGCGTCCAGCACCGCCTGGTAGACCGTCCGCTGCACGTCCGTGAACGTCCCGTTGACCGGCAGCGTGCGGGTGATGTCCGCCGTGTAGAGGGAGTCGGCCTCCACGCCGGCGTCCACGAGGATCAGGTCCCCGTCCCGCACCGCGCCGTTGTTGCGGATCCAGTGCAGCACGGTGGCGTTGTTCCCGGAGGCCGCGATCGTGTCGTACCCCAGGTCGTTGCCCTCCAGCCGGGCCCGGGAGAAGAACGCGCCCTCGACGATGCGCTCACCGCGCTCGTGGCCGGCCGCCGCGGGAAGCACCTTCACGATGTCCTCGAACCCGGAGATGGTGGCCGCGACCGAGCCGCGCAGTTCCTCGATCTCCCAGCCGTCCTTGACCAGGCGCAGCTCGGAGAGGAACTCGGCCAGCTCGGCGTCGAGCCCGTCCGAGACCTCCAGGTCCACGCCGGTGTTGATCCGCGAGGTGTCGACCAGGGCCTCGACGTCCAGGTCCGAGCCGCGCAGCAGGCGGATCCGGATCCCGCCGATCTCCACCGCACCGGCGTTCTTGGTGACCGCGACCTCCAGCCCGGACAGGTCGGAGGTGCGGATGCCGGTGCGGGACTGCATCTGGCCGAGGGTGGGGCGGGCGCCGATCCAGAACTCGCCGGTGCGGGCGTTGGAGTAGAACTCCTCGGAGTCACGGCCGGCCAGCGGCCGGAAGTACAGGGTGGCCTCGTGGTCCGAACCGTGGTCGCCGGTCCCCGGGTCCACCGGTTCCAGCACGAGCACGGCGTCCGGCTCGTGGTCCACCCCGAGCCCGGTCAGGTGGGCGAACGCGGAGTGGGCACGGAACCGGTAGTCGGTGTCGTTGGAGCGGACCTTCAGCGGACCGGCCGGGACGACGATGCGCTCGCCCCGGTACTTCTCCGACAGGGCCGCCCGGCGCTTGGCCGCGAACGGCGCAGAGGTGTCCGGCATGACCAGGGGGGTCTCGGCCGGGGCCCAGTTCGAGCCCATGAACTCCTTGAAGGCCTCGGAGGTCGGCTTCTGGGACCGGTTGTTCACGCGGTCCTCGATGGGCTGGGTGTCGTGGGCCGGGGTCTCCGGGGTCTGGGACTGTGCATCACTCATGGCGTCCATCATCGCACTGCGCCCGGCGTTGGCTAGGCTGGTGGTCATGCCGTTCGACCTGCACACGCACTCCAACATCTCGGATGGCACCGAACCGCCCGCCACCGTGGTGCGCGCCGCGGCCAGGGCCGGGCTGAGCGGCCTGGCGCTGACCGACCACGACTCCACGGCCGGCTGGGCCGAGGCCGCGGACCAGGCGGTGGCGTCAGGGATCGTGCTCATCCCGGGCATGGAGGTCTCCTGCGTCTCGGACACCGGCATCAGTGTGCACCTGCTGTCCTACCTGCACGACCCCCACGATCCGGACCTGTCCGCGGAGATCGAGCGGTCCCGCAGTTCCCGCCTCACCCGGGCCCAGCGGATGGTGGGCCGGCTGGCCGAGGACTTCCCGATCACGTGGGACCACGTGCTGCGCCACTCCACGCCGGACGCCACGATCGGTCGGCCGCACATCGCCGACGCGCTCGTCTCCCTCGGCGTGGTGGAGGACCGCTCGGCGGCGTTCACGTCGATCCTGACGCCGCGCTCCAAGTACTACGTGGGCCACTACGCCCCGGACCCGGTGGACGCGGTCCGGCTGGTCCTGGCGGCCGGGGGAGTGCCCGTGTTCGCCCATCCCATGGCCTCCATGCGGGGGCGCGTGGTCGGTACGGAGCTGTTCCGCGAGATGATCGACGCCGGGCTGGCCGGGGTGGAGGCCGACCACCGGGACAACCCGGACGACGCCCGCCGCTGGCTGCGCGTGCTGGCCCGCCAGCATGGGATGTTCGTCACCGGTTCCTCCGACTACCACGGGGCCGGCAAGCCCAACCGGATCGGGGAGCACACCACCGACGCGGCCGTGGTGCAGCAGATCATCGAGCGCGGCACGGGCACCGAGGTCATCTACCCCTGACCCCCGCGGCGGGCGGCGGAGGACACGGGGGGCTCACGGGCGGAGCCGCGCCTGTCTCAGCGCCAGGGGTTCCGGGTCACGGACACGTGCACCGTCCAGGCCGCCAGGCCGAGGAAGGCCAGGGCCTGGACCCCGAGCAGGCCCAGGTCCATGAGCCACTGTCCGGCCGTGGGCTCGAACAGCGGGTCGATTCCGGGCGCGGGGGGTTGCTGGAGGCCCACCGTCGCGGCCGTCGCCGCATAGCCGAAGCGAGCGGGCAGCAACCAGGACACCTGCTCGAGGCCATCGCGTCCCGCCAGCGGGAACAGCCCGCCGCACAGAATCAGCTGGGACATCACCATGGCGACGAGCGCGGGCATGGTCTGTTCCGTGGACGTCACGGCTCCCGAGACGGCCAGTGCGGCGACGGCCATGGCCACACCGACCGCCGCTATCGCCACGGCGACCTCCACGCGTCCGTCGCCCAGCAGCAGGGCGTCGTCCGGTCCCGGCAGGCCGAGGAGGGCGAGCACGGTGAACACCAGGCATTGGCAGGCCACCAATACGCCGAGCACCACGGCCTTGCTGAGCAGGTATGCCGCCGGAGAGAGTCCGACGGCGCGCTCTCGTCGGTAGATCGGCCGCTCCCCGACGAGCTCGCGGATGGACAGCGCCGTTCCCATCAGGGCGGCGCCCACGACGAGGACCACCAGGCGTTGCTGGACCTGGTTGACGTCACCCTGTGCCTCGCTCAGGGACAGCCCGGCCCTGCCGGGGAAGGCCTGTGCCATCAGCGCGAGCAGCATGGGCATGCCGATCAGGAGCATGACGAAGAGCCGGTCCGCGGCGACCACCGAGATGTTCCGCCGGATGAGTGTCCACAGCTGGCGAGCCGGCGCCGCCCGCTGGGGCGGCGGGACAACCGCCGCCGGGACCGGCACCTGGACGGACGTGGTCCTGCCCGCGTAGGCGTCACGGGCGGATGCCCGTGCGTTGCGGTCCACCCAGGTCTCGTCCTCCAGGGCCGCGAACGCCGACGGGTAGTCGTCCACGCCGAAGAAGGGCAGCACCTCTGCCGGCGGTCCGAAGAACGCGACGCGCCCGCCCCGGGCCAGGACGAGCACGCGATCACACTCGTCCAGGGCCAGGACGCTGTGGGTGACCACCAGCACCACTCGGTCGCAGTCGGCCAGCGACCGCAGGCTCTCCATGACCTGCCTGTCCAGGCCGGGATCCAGTCCGGACGTGGGCTCGTCCAGGAACAGCAGTCGCGGTGCCGTGAGCAGCTCCAGGGCGATCGAGGTGCGTTTGCGCTGGCCCCCCGAGAGGGAATCGATCCTCTGGTCTGCCTGACCCGTCAGGTCGACCTCGGCGAGGACCTCATCGACCCGTTGGTCCCGCTCTGCCGAGCGCATGCCGGGAGGCAGGCGCAGCCGGGCGGCGAACTGGAGCGCCCTGCGGACGGTGAGCTGGCGGTGGAGGATATCCTCCTGCGGCACCAGTCCCACCAGGAACCGGAGCTGGGCGTACTCGGTGTAGAGGTCCCGCCCGTTCCAGGTGACCTGTCCGCGCGTCGCCGGCTGCAGCCCGGTGAGGGCGCCCAGCAGCGTCGACTTTCCCGCACCGGACGGGCCGATGACGCCCACGAGGGTGCCGGAGGGGACGGTGATCGAGACATCGTCCAGCAGCTGTACGCCGGACTTCGTGGTGACCTTCAGGTTCCGGGCGCTGAAGACGGGAGGTCCAGACGGCGGTGTGACCACATCCTCTTCATTCCACATCACCATGGTCGAACCAACTCCGATTGAGGCACCCTTGCTCGGCAGGCCCTCGCCGTGGACACGTCCGGCCTTGAGGGAGGTGCCGCTGAAGCTACCAGCGCTGCACAGGACGGCGCCATGGCCGCCCGCCGCGAGGGTCGCGGGACGGCGCAAAGCAAGTGGAAGACGAGTGGAGGACCATCAGATCGTCGCGCATCACGGCGGACGAGTGCGGTCCCCGCGCCGGACACGGGCCGGACACGAGGCGGGCCCTCCGGCCGGGGGCGGAGGGCCCCGGCCGTCTCACGGCCCGGTGCGGAACTCCAGGTGGGCGCTGACCGGCGCCAGCCGTCGGCGCATCACCTCGATCGCCTCGGGGTTCTGGTCCACCAGCACGAATCGGCGCCCGAGTTCCGCCGCCGCGGCCCCCAGCGTCCCGGAGCCGGCGAAGAAGTCCAGCACCCAGTCATCGCGCCGGGACGAGGCGGCGACCATCCGGCGCAGCAGGCCCAGGGGCTTCTGCGTCGGATAACCGGTCTTCTCCCTGCCGGTGGGGGAGACGATGGTGTGCCACCACACGTCGGTGGGCAGCTTGCCCCGCGCGGCCTTCTCCGCGGTGACCAGGCCCGGTGCCATGTACGGTTCCCGGTCCACCTCGGCGGAGTCGAACCAGTACCCGTCGGGGTCCTTGACGTAGACCAGGATCGTGTCGTGCTTGGACGGCCAGCGGCGCTTGGAGCGGCCGCCGTAGTCGTAGGCCCAGATGATCTCGTTCAGGAAGCACTCCCGGCCGAAGATCGCGTCCAGCATGACCTTGGCGTAGTGCACCTCGCGGTAGTCCAGGTGCAGGTACAGCGTCCCGTCCTCGGCCAGCAGCCGCCAGGCCTCGCGCAACCGCGGCTCGAGGAACTCCCAGTAGTCGGCGAAGGCGTCGTCATAGGAGGCCAGCGCCCCCTTGATGGTCCGGTACCCGCGGCCACCGAAGCCGATCCGGTCCGCCTCCTCCTCGGGGGCGCGCACGGTGGTCAGCTGCTGCCGTCGCTGGGTCCGTCCGGTGTTGAACGGCGGGTCGAGGTACACCACGGTGAAGGCCCCGCCCGGCAGCGACGGCAGGAACTCCAGGTTCTCCGCCGCCACCACGAGGTCGGGGCCCTCGGGGTCGAAATGCGTCACGTCAGGGCGTCATCCGCGACCGGTGCCTCAGCGGTCCTCGGGCTGCGCACCGGACTGGCCGGCCTCGCCCCCGGCGACCACGTTGCCGTTGCGCCGGCGCGTGCGGGTCCGGCTGCGGCCGCGGCTGCGGGCCGCGCGCTGCTCACCGCCCTCGGCACCGGCCCCTGCCGCCGCGCCGTCACGACGCCGGCCCTCGGCCTCCGTGCCCTGCTCGTCCTCGCGCGGCGCACGCTCGGTGCGCTCACCCCGTCCGGCGCGCTCACCCCGTCCGGCGCGCTCGCCGCGTCCGCCCCGCTCGGCGTCGCGGCCACCGGAGCGTCCACGCCCCCGGCCGCCGTCGGCCCCGTCCCGTCCGCCGCGTCCACGGCCGCCCTCACGGCCGCCACGGGGTGCGCCCGGGCCGCCGAGGTCCTCGAGCTGCTCCGCGTCCAGTCCTGCCTTGGTGCGCTGCGACCGGGGCAGCCGGCCCTTGGTGCCCTTCGGGATGCCGAGGTCCGCGAAGAGGTGCTTCGAGGAGGAGTAGGTCTCCGGCGGTTCCGGGACGTCGAGCCCCAGGGCCTTGTTGATCAGGGTCCACCGGGGCATGTCCTCCCAGTCCACCAGGGTCACGGCGGTGCCCTTGTTGCCGGCGCGGCCGGTGCGGCCGACCCGGTGCAGGTAGGTCTTCTCGTCCTCGGGGCACTGGAAGTTGATCACGTGGGTGACGTCGTCCACGTCGATGCCGCGGGCGGCGACGTCCGTGGCGACGAGCACGTCGATCTTGTCCCCGCGGAAGGCGCGCAGGGCCTGCTCGCGGGCGCCCTGGCCGAGGTCGCCGTGGATGGACCCGGCGGCGAAGCCACGCTTCTCCAGTTCGTCGGAGAGCCTGGCCGCCGTGCGCTTGGTGCGGGTGAAGATGATGGTCTTGCCGCGGCCCTCCGCCTGGAGGGACCGGGCCACCAGCTCGTCCTTGTCCATGTGGTGGGCGCGGTAGACCAGCTGGCGGATGTCCTTCTTGGTGATGCCCTCGTCCTCGGGGTCCGCGGCGCGGATATGGGTCGGCTGGGTCATGTACCGGCGGGCCATGGCGACCACGGGGCCGGGCATGGTCGCGGAGAACAGCATGGTCTGGCGGACCTCGGGCACCGCGGACAGCAGGGTCTCGACGTCCGGCAGGAAGCCCAGGTCCAGCATCTCGTCGGCCTCGTCGAGGACGACGATCTTCACCAGCTTCAGGTTCAGGTGCCGCTGGCGCATCAGGTCGATCAGGCGGCCGGGGGTGCCGACGACGACCTCCACGCCGCGCTGCAGCTCCTCGATCTGCGGCTCGTAGGCCCGGCCGCCGTAGATGGTGGCGATGCGCACGGACCGCTTCGAGGCGGCGGCGGTGATGTCCGCGGCCACCTGGTTGGCGAGCTCGCGGGTGGGGGCGACCACGAGGGCCTGCGGGGCACCGGGGGCAGCCAGCCTGTCGAAGCCCTCCTCGTCCGGGCCGATGACACGCTGCAGCAGCGGCAGGCCGAAACCGAGGGTCTTGCCGGTACCGGTCTTGGCCTGGCCGATGATGTCGTGCCCGCCCAGGGCGACCGGCAGGGTCATGGCCTGGATGGGGAAGGGATGGGTGATGCCCTTCTCGGCGAGGGCCTCGACCATGTCGGCGCGCACGTTGAAGTCGGCGAAGGACTTCTCGGGCTGCGGCGCGTTGGGCTCGGTGATGTCGATGGAGTCCTCGACGTCGATGGTCTCCAGGGAGGCCGTGGCCAGGTCCTCGGTGTCGATGTCGTTGTCGGCGGCGATCTTGTGTTCAGGGGTCATGGGGGAGTTCGGTCCCGTCGTTCAGGCACGTCGGCCCGGTGCGATGGCACTGTCTGCGAGTGCACTCCGGCGGCTCGCCCACACGTGGGGGCGGCGCGGATCGGCCGGACGCCGTGCGTCCTTGTGGTGGAGCCGATCGCTGGGAGTTGCCGGGACGTCCTCCGCGAGGGGGAGTCCCGGGACCCGGGCTGGGCCACACCGCTGACGGGGCGGGGCCGCGTGCCGGATCCGGTAAGTCAGATCACGAGGGTGAACACAGATGAACAGTGCGACCGGTCATCCTTGGTGGGGATCAGTCTACCGGTCCGGGCGCGTCCTGGTGTGCGCCGTCCCCGGCCGGGGCCTGGCCGGCCACCCGGAACAACACCGTCCGGGTGGCCATGTCCGCGCGCACCAGGACCACCCGGATGCGGCTGCCGGCCTCGGCGAAGCCCTCGTAGCGGGCCAGCACGGGCGGGTGCTCCACCTGGACCTCGCCCCACGGCAGCCGTCCCTGCGCACGGGCCCTCTCCTCCTGCTCGGGGCCCGGTCCGGAGACCACCACGGCGGTGAACTCCTGCCCCTCAAGGCCATGCAGCGAGGCCGCCTCCACCAGTTCCAGGGCGGCGTTGGAGGTCCGGGAGGCCAGCAGGTTGGACTCCCTCATGGCCTCGGGCAGGGCCGGCAGGATGGCGCGGATCGCCTCCGGGACCCGCTCGCCGTGCCGCAGGGCCAGGCAGGTCACCAGGACGAAGCGGTCCACGAGGCGGCGCAGCGGGGCCGTGGCGTGGGCGTAGGGCGCCGCGATGGCGGACTGCACGGCGATCTCGGGAGCGTCACCGTCGAAGGCGGTGTATCCGGCGCCGCGGAACAGGGAGGTGGCGGCGTGCATGATGGCCAGTTGCTGCGGGTCCCTGATGTCCAGCCCGCGCAGGTACTCGCCGTAGGACTGCCGATCGGACCACGGGTGGCCCAGGGCGCGGGTGCGTGCCCGGAACCGGTCGATGGAATCCGCGTCCGCCGGCGGCATGGTGCGCAGGAGGCCGATCCCGCCCTCCAGCATGATCCGCGCGGCGGCCATCCCGGTGAGCAGGGACACCTGAGCGTTCCAGTCCTCGACCTCCAGCGGGGGAGCGGTCAGCACCTCGTAACCGTGATCGGTGACCGTGATCTCCTGCTCGGGAAGTCTCAGGCTGGCCCCGCCCCGCGCCGCCTCCTGACGGGTACGCAGGATCCCGACCTGCTTCAGCAGGGCCAGGGACGTGGCGGTCTCGTCGTCGGCGCTGCCCGGGCCGGCATCGATCCTGGCCTGGGCCCGCTCATAGGTGAGCTGCTCGCGGCTGCGCACGGTGGCCCGTTCCAGGGCGGTGTCCACCACGGCGCCGTCGGCGTCCAGGGCGAAGGTCCACAGGTACGCCCCGCGGTCCACTCGCGGCAGCAGCGAACCGGCGTCCTCGCTGATCACCTCCGGGTGGAGGGGCACGCGTCCGTCCGGGAGGTAGATCGTCTGGCCGCGCCGCAGGGTCTCGGCGTCCAGGGCACCACCCGGGGCGATGAACGCCGGGACGTCCGCGATGGCGTAGTGCACGGTGAACCCGTCCGGATGTCCCTCGGCCCCGCGCTCGATGTACAGGGCCTGGTCGAGATCGGTGGACCCGGGCGGATCGATGGTCACCAGCGGCAGGTCCGTCCGGTCGTTCCCCGGCAGCGACCGCACGACGGCGGCGGCGGCCCGCTCGGCCTCGTCCAGCACCTCGGGCGAGAACGCGGTGGGCAGGTCGAACTCCTCGCGCAGGGCGGCCAGGCTGCGCGCCAGTTCGGTCTGCGCGGCGGAGCGGGCGAGGTCCAGATGGTAGTAGGCCACGGATCACACCCTACCGGCGGGTCGGGGCATTCCGGCGGGCCCTCGTGGCCTGCAGGTCGTTGACCGATCGCGGGGGTGGACGGCACGGTGGGGTGCATGACTGGCAAGGGAATCCTCACCACCGCCGAACTCGACGACGCCCTGTCCGGGCTGCCGGACTGGCGGCGCCGGAACACCGGGATCTACACCGCCTACCGATGCGCGGACAGCGCCGCCGCGGTGGACCTGATGGGCCGCATCGCCGCCGTGTGCCAGGAGCTCGACCACCACCCGGACCTGGACTGGCGGTACGACCACCTGTTCATCGACTCGTCCAGCCATGACGCCGGCGGTGCCGTGACCAAGCGGGACGTGCGGCTGGCCCGGAGGATCTCCGAACTGGCCGCCGACGCCGGGGCCACGCCGGTGCCGGCCGAGAACCGTACCTACGACCTCGCCCTGGACACCCGAGACCCGTCAGCGCTGGAGGACTTCTGGACCACGGCCCTGGGGTACCGGAGGAACGAGCGGACCGGAGACCTGCGGGATCCCTGGGGGCGCGGGCCGGGGCTCTGGTTCCAGCGGACCGACACCCCGGACCCCCGCCCGATGCACGTGGACGTCAACGGCCCGCGGGACGGCTGGGACCCGGTGCGCGCCGCACTCACCGAACGCTCACGAGACCAGCGCGAGGACGCCACCTTCGCCCCGCGCTGGTGGATCTACACCGACGCGGACGGCAACCGGGTGTGCCTGTGCAGCGGCGAGGACGACACCGGCGACGACGCCGACGGCTAGGTCAGGCGCTCGGGGCTGCGACGAAGCCCACGGGGCGGGCGGCCTCGGTGCCGATCTCCACGTAGCCGATGATGCCGGCGGGGATCATGACCAGGCGGCCCTTGGTGTCCTTCAGCCGCAGCATGCCGCCGTCGGAGATGGCGTCGGAGACCAGGCGGGCGACGTCCTCGTTGCTGGCGTCCGATTCGATGACGACTTCGCGGGCCACGTTCTGCACGCCGATGCGGATCTCCATGGCGGTCTCCTTCAGTAGGTCACGGGCCGTCCAGGGGGGACGGCCGGGCTGCTCTTACGTCGCCAGACTAGGCGAAAACCGGCGCTCGACGGGCGGATGCGCCGTTTCTTCGGCTGGCGGCGTAACGTGCCGCCGGCCGGTCAGCCCTCCTTGGGGAACCGGCTGATGCCACGCCAGGCCAGCCGGAAGGCGAGGTCCGCGGCGCTCTCCAGGTCCGGGCGTCCCTCCTGGCCGGCCTGCCCGGCCCAGTGGCGGGACGCGGACTGCGCGAGACCGGCCAGGCCGTGGCCCAGCAGCAGCGCCTCCTCCCGCGATAGCCGGGTGTCCGCGGCGATGATCTCGGCGATGTCCGTGGCGAAGCGGTGGTCCATCTCCTCGACCCGGCCGGCGACCTCGGGGTCGTTGTTCAGCCCGGAGTCGAAGATCAGGCGGTAGGCACGGTCCGGCCGGTCCACGAACTGGAAGCAGGCCCTGATGGTGGCCAGGACCCGCTCCTTGTTGTCCGTGGTCGACCCCAGCGCGTCGGAGAGGGCGCCCTGCAGGAGCGTCAGCTGGGTGTCCATCAGGTCCAGGAAGAGCTCGTGCTTGCCGGGGAAGTGCTGGTAGAGCACCGGCTTGGAGACGGCGGCCGCCACGGCGATGTCGTCCATGGAGGTGTCGTGGTAGCCGTGCTCCACGAAGACCTGCTGCGCGGCCTCCAGGAGCTGGCGCCGCCGCTCCTCGCGGGGCAGCCGGGACTGGCGCATGGGGCTGGAGGTCACGGTGAGGCCTTTCTGCACGGGTACGCCCGGTCAGGACGGTGTCGAGGAGTCTACCGGCCGGTAGGACGGTGGGGGAACGCCGGTCGTCGGGGCCGGTCAGGCGATCCGGGGCGAGGCGGCGAGGGCGTCCGGCAGGGCGTCCTCGCGCGGGTCGCCGACCGGGCAGGACCCCGGGGCGCCGTTCGCAGCGGAGGGCGAGACGTCCAGGCCGAAGAGGACGTTCAGTGCGTTCTCGTACTCGTCGAGGCGACCCTCGGCGGCGAGTTCCTTGGCGCGGACGGTCGGCTCGTGGAGCATCTGCCGGACCATGCGACGCAGGGCGAACTCGACCTCCTCGGCGGCCGCGGTGCACCCGTGCCGGCTGCGCACCCGTTGCATCTCGGAGTCCAGCACCCGCTGCGTGTGCCGGCGCAGGGCCACGATGGCCTCATTGGCGCTGCGGGACTTGCGCTCCTGCAGGAAACCGTCCACTGCGCCGTCCACGAGCTGCGCGGCGGCGGTCAGGGCGGCCTGTTGTCCCTCCGGCGCGGCCATCTTCACCGATTCCAGGGTGATGAGGTCCACGCCGGGCAGGTCGGCGATGGCGGGGTCGAAGTCATGGGTCAGGGCCAGGTCCAGGACGGTCAACCGGGCGGTGACACCCTCGCGCAGGCGCCGCAGGGTCTCGGCCTCGAGCCGCCGGTCACCACCGGAGCAGCCGATGATCACGTCGGCCTCCGCGATGGCCCCGTGGATCTTCTCGCCCCCCAGGGCCAGGGCCCAGCCACCACGGTCGGCGACGAAGGCCTCCGCGCGGCCCGAGGACGAGTGCACGCCCACGTTGGCGGCGCCGCGATCGGCCAGCTGGGCCAGCGTGGTCCCCGCGTAGGCCCCGGTGCCGATCAGCAGGATGTTGGCGTCCTGCCAGAAACGCTGGGCGCCGACCACCGAGGTGCCGGCCCGCATGCTGGTGGCCAGGTCCAGGGCCACGGAGACGATCGAGCGGCCCGCCGTGCCCAGGGCGGTGTGCGTGCCCACGTCCTTGGCGGTGCGGGTGGCGGACTCGAAGAGCTTGGTCAGGGTCCCGGTGGCGGTGCCGGATTCCCGGGCGGTGCCGAGCGCGCGCCGGACCTGGCCGGCGATCTCGCGCTCTCCCACGACGGCCGACTTCAGCCCGGCGCCGACCTCGAACAGGTGCCGGACCGCCGCGTCACCGGCGAGGGTCCGGAACGAGGAGGCGACGGCGTCCGTGGACAGGCCCGATCCCCGGGCGATGGCCTCGACGAGCTCCTGGCGGGCCTGGTCCACGGATCCCTCGTCCGGGGCCTCGGCATAGATCTCCACCCGGTTGCAGGTGGCCAGCACGACCGCCCCCTGGGCGGTCGAGGTGGGGATGGCTGAGGCGACCTCGTCGGTGCCGTTGCTCAGCTGCGCCACCGTGTCGAGGTCAAGGTCGGTGTGCGAGGCAACCAGGGAAAACAAAGTCACAATGCGAGCGATTCTACCGCCTGTAGAGCATGGGGGGCCACCGGACCTGCCGGTCAGCGGAAACACGGGCGGGTTCGATGGAAGAATGGGCGCCATGCCTTCCTCCACCGCCCTGCCCGCCGACCACCCGCTGATCACCACGGACCCCGCCCGCTCGACGGCGTCGTCACCGCTGATCACCGCCTACCGCGGCGGTACCCCGTCCCGGAAGCCGGTGTGGTTCATGCGCCAGGCAGGGCGTTCCCTGCCGGAGTACCGTGCCCTGCGTGAGGGCACCGACATGCTGGAGTCCTGCCTGAGGCCCGCGATGGCCTCGGAGATCACGCTGCAGCCCGTGCGCCGGCATGACGTGGACGCCGCCATCTTCTTCTCCGACATCGTCATCCCGCTGAAGCTGGCCGGCGTCGACGTCGACATCGTGCCCGGCACCGGTCCCGTCCTGGGCGCCGCCGTGCGCACCGCCGAGGACGTCGCGGCCCTGCCCGAGCTGACGGACGAGGCCCTGGAACCCATCCGCGAGGCCGTGCGGCTGACCGTGGCCGAACTCGGCTCCACCCCCCTGATCGGCTTCGCCGGGGCGCCGTTCACCGTGGCCGCCTACATGGTCGAGGGCCGCCCCTCGCGCGACCACCTGGGCCCGCGGACCATGATGCACGCCGACCCGGAGACCTGGAACGCGCTGGCCGCATGGGCCGCGGACGCCTCGGGCCGGTTCCTGCGCGCCCAGATCGAGGCCGGGGCCTCGGCCGGCCAGCTCTTCGACTCCTGGGCCGGGTCGCTCTCCCTGTCCGACTACCTGGAGTACGTCCAGCCCCATTCCGCCCGGGCCCTGTCCCACGTCCAGGACCTGTCCGGTGAGACCGGGGTGCCCCTCGTGCACTTCGGCACCGGCACGGGGGAGATCCTGCCCGCCATGCGCGACGCCGGCGCCTCCGTGGTGGGCGTCGACTACCGGCTCCCCCTGGACGAGGCCCATCGCCGCCTGCAGGCCAGCCCGGGAGCGGACGGCCGCGGCGCGGTGCCCCTGCAGGGCAACATCGACCCCGCACTGCTCTCCGCTCCCTGGGAGGTGCTCGAGGCACACGTCCGCGAGGTCGTCGAGACCGGCCGGGTCGCCCCCGGGCACGTCGTGAACCTCGGCCACGGCGTGCCGCCGACCACGGACCCCGAGGTCCTGACCCGGGTCGTCGGGCTCATCCACTCGCTGCAGCCGTGAGGTCCGGCACCGAGGCGCACGACGGCCACCGCGGTCCTAGACGGGCCGTCGTCGTCGGCGGCGGGATCTCCGGGTTGCTGTCCGCCTGGGAGCTGGCCCGTTCCGGGCACGAGGTGACCCTGCTGGAGGCCACGGCCACCCTCGGGGGCTGCGTCGCGCCCGTCCGCGCCCCGTTGCCGGACGGCACGGAACTGGTCCTCGACGCCGGCGCCGAGTCGTTCGCGGTCCGCACCCCCGCCGTGCGCGGACTGATCGAGGAGCTCGGGCTCTCCGACGCCGTCGTGAGCCCGAACCCCGTGGGCTCGTGGATGTACCTGCCGGGCCCGGCCGGAGGCGGCGGGCGGGCCGTCCGCTCGCCGCGCGTCGGGATCCTGGGCATCCCCGGGGACCTCGACGCCCCCGAGGTCGCCGAGGCCCTGGGGGCCGACGCGCTGGAACGGGCGCGCCGGGACCTCGCCCTGCCGGTGGGGCGCTGGGAGCGGGCCCTGCGCGACGGCGGCCCGGTCACCGTCGGGGCGGTGGTGCGGGACCGGATGGGCGAGGGCGTGCTGCAGGTCCTCGTGGCGCCGGTCGTCGCCGGAGTGCACTCGGCAGACCCGGACACCCTCGACCTGCGGACCGTCGCCCCGGGCCTGCTGGAGGCGCTCGTGGCCGAGGGGTCGCTGGCCCGGGCGGTGGCCGCCCGGCGCGCCGCCGCCCCGCCCGGTGCCCTCGTGGCCTCCCTGCGCGGGGGGATGAACACCCTGACCGCGGCCCTGGCCCAGGCCCTGCGGGACGCCGGGGTCTCGGTCCGGACCGGGGTCCGCGCGACCGGGCTGGACCGTGCCGCGGACGGGTGGACCGTCTCGGCGCGCACGCAGGACGGCACGCACGAGACCCTGTCCGCCGGCCGCGTCGTCCTCGCCACCGACGGGCCGGCCGCCTGGGACCTGCTCGCCCCCGTGGCCGGCGGTGCCCTGACCGAGGCGGACCGCCCGGCCGAGGGGGCCGGGGTCGCCCTGGTGACCCTGGTGGCCGACGCCGCCGGGCTCGACGCCGCCCCGCGGGGGACCGGCCTGCTGGTCTCCCCGCAGGTGCCGGCCGACGTCGTGGGTGCCAAGGCGATGACCCACGTGACCGCCAAGTGGGACTGGGTCCGGACGGCACCGCACCGGCACGTGCTGCGCCTGTCCTACGGTCGCGTCACGGACGCCCCGGACGCCTCCACCCCGGGATACGGCACCGGCGACCGGGAGCTGCTGGCCCGGGCCGTGACCGACGCGACCACGCTGACCGGCGTGGACCTGGCCGGCGCGGTGGTGCACTCCTTCGTCGTGCGCTGGCGATCCGCCCTGCCCGCGGCGACCACCGCCCACCGGGCGGCGGTGCGCAGCGTCCGGGACTGGCTGGACGGGCAGGACGGCCTGGACGCCGTCGGCGCCTGGCTGGCAGGGACCGGACTGGCCGCCGTCGTGGGGGACGTCCGGCGCCGGATCGGTGCGGGCGAGACCTGAGGGGTAGGCTGGACACGCCGTTCTACCGGCTGTAGAAGCCGGTGCGCGGCAACGACCACGGCAGCGCGGTGCACCGCACGTGCCCGACGCCACACGGTGACAACACAGGAGTTGTGACGATGACCGAGAACCAGGCAGCAGCGGACCCCGAGGCCGGGAGCGCCGAGCACGTCGAGTGGTTCACCACCTACACCGTCTTCGCCCGGAACGGGTCCGGCCAGGGCGGGGCACACACCGAGGCCGAGCGCCAGCGGGCGGTGAAGCAGTTCGACGCCGCGGTCGCCGGGCTCGCCGAGCGCGGCGTGACGGTCCGGGGCACCTACGACGTCTCCGGCATGCGCGCCGACGCGGACGTCATGGTGTGGATGTACGGTCACGTCCCCGAGGACCTGCAGGCGGCCATCAGGACCCTGCGCCGGACCGAGCTGCTGGCCGGGACGCAGATCGTGCTGTCCGCGATGGGCTCGGACCGGATGGCCGAGTTCAACAAGGACCACGTGCCCGCGTTCGCCATGGGCCGCGAGCCGCTGAAGTGGCTGTGCTTCTACCCCTTCGTCCGCTCCTACGACTGGTACACCCTGGAGCCGGCCGAGCGCGGCCGGATGCTGAAGGACCACGGGCTGCTGGGCCGGGACTTCCCCATGGTCTGGGCCAACACCACGAGCGCCTTCGCCCTGAACGACTGGGAGTGGCTGCTCGGGCTCGAGGCGCCGAGGCTGAACCACCTGGTGGACATGATGCGCCACCTGCGCAACAACGAGACCCGTCACTACGTGCGCGAGGAGGTCCCGTTCTACACCGGACGCCTGATCTCCTCGGCCGAGATCGCAGAGGTGCTGGCCTGATGAGCGAGAACACCACCGGAACCGCCGGGCAGTCCTTCGACCCGCGCACCGGGTACGACGAGAACGGGGTCATGGCGCCCAAGGCCTACGACGCCGTGCTGCTGGCCTCCTTCGGCGGGCCCGAGAGCCAGGACGACGTGATCCCCTTCCTGCGCAACGTCACCCGGGGCCGGGGCATCCCGGACGAGCGGCTCGAGGAGGTGGCCACCCACTACCGGGCCAACGGCGGGGTCAGCCCCATCAACGCGCAGAACCGCGAGCTGAAGGCCGCGATCGAGGCGGAGCTGGCCGCCCGCGGCATCGACCTGCCGGTCTACTGGGGCAACCGCAACTGGGACCCCTACGTCCCCGAGACGCTGGAGCGCATCTACGCCGACGGCCACCGCCGGCTGCTGACCGTGGCCACCTCGGCCTACTCCTGCTACTCCTCCTGCCGCCAGTACCGCGAGGACCTGGGGATGGCCCTGCGCTCCACCGGCCTGGAGGGCAAGCTCGAGGCCGACAAGGTCCGCCAGTACTTCAACCACCCCGGCTTCGTGGAGCCCTTCGCCGAGGGACTGCGCACCGGGCTGGCCGAGATCCGTGCCGATCTCGCCGAGGCGGGCCGGGCCGGGGGCCGGTTGCACCTGTTCTTCGCCACCCACTCCATCCCCACTGCCGACGCCGAGGCCGCCGGCCCGCGTCCGCTGGCCGCGGAGCTGCAGGAGAGGACCGGGCTGAAGCCCGGAGAGGGCAACGGCGCGGACGTCTACTCCGCCCAGCACCTGGACGTGGCCGAGGAGGTCCTCAGGCTCGTGCCGGAGGCCGAGGGCATCGACTGGTCGCTGGTCTACCAGTCCCGCTCCGGCGCCCCGCACGTCCCGTGGCTGGAACCGGACATCAACGACGCCATCGAGGAGCTGGCTGCGCGGTCCGGCGAGGACGGCACGGAGCCGCTGGCCGGCGTCGTGGTCATCCCGCTGGGCTTCGTCTCGGACCACATGGAGGTCGTCTGGGACCTGGACACCGAGGCCCGGGAGACCTGTGAGGAGCTCGGGCTGGCCTTCCGCCGGACCCCGACGCCGGGCACCCACCCCTCGTTCGTGTCCGGCCTGGTAGACATCGTCGAGGAGCGGCTGGGCACCCGCGAGGGCCGCGCCGCCGTCGGCTGCTTCGGCCCGTGGTACGACGTCTGCCGGCCCAACTGCTGCGTCAAGGTCATGCGGGACGGGACCGTGCGGCCCACCGTGGCCGCCGTCGACTCCGAGGTGGGGGTGCCGTCCGCGTGAGTGGTGCAGACACCGGCTTCACCGTCGGCACCCGCGGGTCGAACCTGGCCCGGACCCAGACCACCACGGTGGCCGAGGCGCTGGCCGTCGGGTCCGGGCTGGAGTACGAGCTGCGGATCATCCGCACCGAGGGGGACGTGACCACCGGGTCCCTGGCCTCTCTCGGTGGCACCGGTGTCTTCGCCTCCGCGCTGCGCGCCGCCGTGCTCGACGGCGACGTGCAGCTGGCCGTGCACTCGCTCAAGGACCTGCCCTCCGCCCAGCCCGCCGGGCTGCGGATCGCCGCCGTTCCGCCGCGCGTGGACGTCCGTGACGCCCTGTGCGCCCGGGACGGGCTGACACTGGCCGAGCTGCCCGAGGGGGCCACGGTGGGCACCGGCTCCCCGCGCCGGGTGGCCCAGCTGCTGGCCGTCCGCCCCGACCTGAGGGTCGTGGACATCCGCGGCAACGTCCAGACGCGACTGGCCCGGGTGCCGGGACTGGAACAGCACGACGACCATGCACCCGCCGCGGCCGGTTCCCCCCGGGGCGACCTGGACGCGGTGATCCTGGCCTGCGCCGGCCTGGACCGGATCGGGATGCAGTGGGCGATCACCGAGCGGCTCGCGCCGACCGTGATGCTGCCGGCGCCCGGCCAGGGTGCCCTGGCGGTGGAGTGCCGGCCGGAGACCGCCGATGCCGGTGACGCCCTGGCCCAGGCGCTGGCCGGGTACGACGACCCCGTCACGCGGTTGCAGGTCACCGCCGAGCGCGGGTTGCTCGAACGCCTCGAGGCTGGCTGTGCCGCACCCATCGGCGCCCTGGCCCGCGTGGAGAAGGACCCGGCCCGGTTGGTGCTGGACGCCGTGGTGGCCGCCACCGACGGCAGCCGGGTGCTGCGCAAGCACGCCTCCGTGGAGCTGCCCGCCGTGCGGATCCGGTTCGAGGACGGGGCACCGGACGAGGAAACCCTCGCGGCGGCCCGGGCCCTGGGCATCGAGGTGGCCGAGGCGCTGCTGGCCGACGGCGCGGACCTGCTCCCGGCCGACCGCTGACACGGATGCCGGGACGGTGCTCGTGACCGGACGGGTCGTCATGACGCGCCAGCCCGCCCAGGCCGGGGACGTGGAGGCCGGGCTGCGCGAGGCCGGGTGGACGGTCCGGTTCCTGCCGCTGACCGACTTCGAACTGCCGGCCGACCTCACGGACCTGCACGCGGCCGTGGACCGGCTGCGTGCCGGGGGCTACGCCTGGCTGGTCGCGACCAGTCCCAACACCGTGCGCTCGCTGGTCCGGGCCGGTTGGGACGGATCCGTGCCGGCGGGCACGCGGGTGGCCGTGACCGGACCGGGGACGGCCCGCGTGCTGGCCGGGGCCGGATGCCCCGCGACCCCCTGGATGCCCGACGGCGACGCGTCCGCCGCGGGGATCATCGCCGGGTTCCCGGCCGCACCGGGGGCGGCCTCCGCCCGCGGGGCCGGGGGCTCCCGGGAGACGGCGCGGGTGTTCCTGCCCCAGTCGGCCCTGGCCACGGACGAGGTGGCCACGGCGCTCCGGTCCCGCGGCTGGGACGTGCAGCGGGTGGAGGCCTACCGTACGGTGCCGTACCCGGCGGCGCCGGAGCGCCGCCTGCTGGCCGGGACGGGACGCGCCCCCGCGGCGGACGGTCCGGGGGGAGCGGTGGTGGGCCTGCCGGACCTGTCCGGCGCCGTCGTCGTGCTGACCAGCCCGAGCGCCGTCCGGGAACTGTCCCGCCACCCGGACGGACCAGGACCCGCCGGTGTCCGGTTCGTGGCCATCGGCCAGCCCACCCGGCGGGCCGCCGAGAGGGCCGGGATCGAGCTGATCGGCACCGCCG
Organism: Citricoccus sp.; assembly: GCF_035445025.1. Lineage (NCBI taxonomy): Bacteria > Bacillati > Actinomycetota > Actinomycetes > Micrococcales > Micrococcaceae > Citricoccus > Citricoccus sp. The sequence goes on from NZ_DAOMPX010000020.1 coordinate 36,068, forward strand.
CCAGCCCGGACGCCGCCGGGCTGCTGGCGGTGCTCGGCCGTCAGCCGGCCCCGCGCTCACCCTGACCCAGGACCCCCGCCCACGGAACCTCCGCCCGGTCCGGGGTCCGCGGACCGGTCCCGTCAGCCGGTGACCCGCGGCGCCGGGCCGTCACCTGCGGCCGGCCCGCCGTTTCAGGGCGACCTGCATGTGACCGCCCTCGGTGCGGTGCTCGAGGTAGGGCTGTTCGGCCACCAGGGTGCTGAGCTTCTGGTGGCCGAAGTCGCGCGGGTCGAAGTCCACGTGGGCGCGGCTCAGGTGCTGGCCGACCCGGCTCAGTCCGGCCCAGCCGTCGTCGTTGCTCGTGGCGTTGACCGCCTTGACCAGCGCGCTCTCCAGGTTGATCCGCGGCGCCTCGGCCTCGCCGGCGCCGTTCGTCTCCTCGGTCCCGGGGGCCTCACCGGTGCCGGTCGTCTCTCCGGTCCCGCGGATCCCGCCGTCCGGCGCCGCCGCCGCGGGGACACCCGATACCGCGGGCACATCGGCCACGGAGCCGGTGCCGGCCGCCGCCTGGGCCCTGCGGCTCCGGCTCCGGCCGGTCGAACCGCCGGTCGAGGGTTCGGCGGCACCGGTGGACTCACCGTCACCGAGCAGCTCGAGGTAGATGAACTGGTCCACGGCATTGCGCAGCGACGCCGGGGTCTTGCGCTCACCCAGGCCGATCACGCGCTTGCCGGACTCGCGCAACCGGGTGGCCAACCGGGTGAAGTCCGAGTCGGAGGACACCAGCGCGAACGCCTCCACGTTGCCCATCCACAGCAGGTCCATCGCGTCGATGATCAGCGCCGAGTCCGTGGAGTTCTTTCCCGTGGTGTAGGAGAACTGCTGGACCGGCTGGACGGCCAGCCGGTTCAGCTCGTTCTTCCAGCCGCCCAGCTGGTTGGTGGTCCAGTCACCGTAGGCGCGCTTGATGGTGGGCGTTCCGTAGGTGGCCAGTTCCTCCAGGACGGCGCCGGCGTGGGTGGCGGAGACGTTGTCGCAGTCGATGAGCACGGCGATGCGGGTGGTCGCACTGGAGGAGATGGTCATGCCCCTCACCCTACTGGCCCCGGGTCCGCCGGACCCGTCCGTGGCGAGGCCTCCGGATCGGGGCGGCACGGGAGAGGAAAACCCCATGGCTCACTAGACTGGTCTGGCACCACCGTCGAGCCCAGAGGAATCCATGTCCTTCCCCACCCACCGTCCGCGCCGCCTGCGCCAGTCCGCCGCCATGCGCCGGCTGGTCGCCGAGGTCCGGATCCACCCGGCCGACCTCATCCTGCCGGTCTTCGTCCGGGAGGGTGCCACCGAGCCGATCCCGCTGCAGTCCATGCCGGGGGTCGTCCAGCACACCCAGGACTCCCTGCGCTCCGCCGCCGCCGAGGCCGCGGAGCTGGGCCTGGGGGGCATCATGCTTTTCGGCGTCCCCGAGACCCGGGACGCCACCGGTTCGGCCTCCCTCGACCCTGCCGGCGTGCTCAACGCCGGCATCCGGGCGGTCAAGCAGGAGGTCGGGGACTCCCTCGTGGTGATGTCGGACCTGTGCCTGGACGAATTCACCGACCACGGCCACTGCGGCGTGCTCACCGCGGACGGCGTGGTGGACAATGACGCGACCCTGGAGATCTACGGCCGGATGGGCGTGGCCCAGGCCGAGGCCGGGGCCGACATGGTCGGCCCCTCCGGCATGATGGACGGCCAGGTGGTCGTCATCCGCCAGGCCCTGGACGACGCCGGCCACCAGGACACCGCGATCCTCGCCTACGCCGCGAAGTACTCCTCGGCGTTCTACGGCCCCTTCCGTGAGGCGGTGGACTCCCAGCTGACCGGCGACCGCAAGACCTACCAGATGGATCCCGCCAACCGGCGCGAGGCCATGCTGGAGGTCTCCCTCGACCTGGACGAGGGTGCCGACCTCGTCATGGTCAAGCCGGCCATGAGCTACCTGGACATCCTGCGGGACGTGGCCGAGGTCTCCGACGTGCCGGTGTCCGCCTACCAGATCTCGGGGGAGTACGCGATGATCGAGGCCGCCGCCGCCAACGGTTGGATCAACCGCGACCAGGCGATCATCGAGTCCGTGCTGTCCATCCGGCGTGCCGGGGCGGACAGCGTGCTGACGTACTGGGCCAGCGAACTGGCCCGCTGGATCAAGGAGGGAAGGCTCTGATGTCGGAGACCACGGAGACCACGGAGACCACGGAGACCACGGAGACCACCGGGACCACCGGGCAGGCACGCGCCGGCGCCCCGTCGCCGTCCACCAACGCGGGGATCTACGAGGCGGCCCGTACCGTCATCCCCGGCGGGGTGAACTCCCCGGTCCGGGCCTTCGGCTCCGTGGGGGGCACCCCGCGGGCCATGGTGAGGGCCCAGGGTGCCTACCTGACGGACGTCGAGGGCAACGAGTACGTGGACCTGGTGTGCTCCTGGGGGCCCATGCTGCTGGGACACAACCACCCCGCCGTGGTGGACGCCGTGCACCGTGCCGTGGACGCCGGGCTGTCCTTCGGCGCCTCCACGCCGGACGAGGCGCGGCTGGCGGCCCTGATCGCGTCGCGCGTCCCCGTGGACCGGGTCCGCATGGTCTCCACCGGCACCGAGGCGACCATGACCGCCGTGCGGCTGGCACGCGGGGCCACGAACCGGAACCTCATCGTGAAGTTCGCCGGCTGCTACCACGGGCACTCGGACGGCCTGCTGGCCGCCGCCGGTTCCGGCGTTGCCACCCAGGCCCTGCCCGGATCCGCCGGCGTCACCGGGGCCCAGGCCGCCGAGACCCTGGTCCTGCCCTACAACGACCGTGCCGCCCTGGAGGAGGCCTTCGCCGCACGCGGTGACCAGATCGCCGGGATCATCACGGAGGCCGCCCCGTGCAACATGGGCGTGGTCACCCCCGCCGAGGGATTCAACCGGTTCCTGCGCGAGATCACCGAACGCCACGGTGCGCTGCTGGTCTGGGACGAGGTCCTCACTGGGTTCCGCGCCTCGGACACCGGCTACTGGGGACTGTCCGGCAAGCCGGAGGGATGGACCCCGGACCTGTGGACCTTCGGGAAGGTGATCGGGGGTGGGATGCCCACGGCCGCCGTCGCCGGCCGCGCCGAGGTCATGGACCTGCTGGCACCGCTCGGACCCGTCTACCAGGCCGGGACGCTCTCGGGGAACCCGGTGGCCATGGCCGCCGGCCTGGCCACCCTGCAGAACGCGACGGAGGACGTCTACGCGACGATCGCCCTGCGCTCGCGGCAGCTCGAGGACCTGCTCGTGGGCGCGCTCGACGAGGCGGGGGTGGACCACTCGATCCAGCGGGCGGGGACGCTGTTCTCGGTCGCCTTCGGCACGTCGGAGCGCGGTGTGCACGACTACGCCGACGCCCAGGCCCAGGACGTCCACCGGTACGCCCCGTTCTTCCACGCGATGCTCGACCACGGGGTCTACCTGCCGCCGAGCGTATTCGAGGCCTGGTTCGTCTCGGCCGCGCACGACGACGCCGCCATGGAGCGGATCGCCGCGGCCCTGCCGCACGCGGCGCGGGCCGCGGCGCAGGCCCAGCCCGCCACGGGATCCTGAGGCCGCCCCCGCGGGTGGGGCCGGCGTCGGGATCCCCGACGCCGGCCCGGTCCCGGGGATGACGAAGGGCCGGTACCCCGCGGGGTACCGGCCCTTCGTGCCTGCGGTCAGAAGGCCGGGGTGACGTCCCCGCCGGGCCAGGTCTGCTCGATGTAGGACTTGACCTCCTGGGAGTGCAGGAGCTCCTCCAGCTTCTCGATGGCGGCGGTCTTCTCACCGGCGCGCCAGGCCAGGAAGTTCGCGTACGGGTTCTCCCCGGAGATGTCCTCCACCACCAGGGCGTCGTCAAGGGTCATGCCGGCCTGGATGAAGTAGTTGCCGTTGATGATGGCCAGGTCGATCGCCGGGTCCTTCACGATCTGGACCAGGATCTCCGGCTGGTTCTCCTCGAACGTCAGCCCCTTCGGGTTCTGCTCCTCGGACAGGGTGAGGGCGGCGGAGTCGTCCTCGATGCCCGAGAGCAGCCCGGCGGACTCGAGCATCTTCAGGGCCCGCGGCTGATTGCCGGGGTCGTTGGTGATCGCGACGGTGGCGCCGTCCGGGATGGACTCGACCGAGTCGTGCTTCTCGGAGAACGCCGCGTAGGGCTCGATGTGGATGCCCTCGCCGTGCTCGAACTCGTACCCCTTCTCCTCGACCTGGGAGTCGAAGAACGGCTCGTGCATGTAGTAGTTGGCATCCGAGGAGCCCTCGTCCAGGGAGACGTTGGGCAACTGGTAGTCATCGAACTCCTGGATCTCCAGGTCGATTCCCGTGCCCTCGGTGAGGTTCTCGTCCACGTACTCCAGGATCTGGGCGTGCGGGACAGGGTTGGCGCCGACCTTCAGGACCACCGGGTTGGCCGGGTCCAGGGTGGCGTCCGCGGACGGGGAGGCGTCGCCGCCACCGGCACCGCAGCCGGCCAGCGCGCCGACCAGCAGCAGGCCACCGGCACCGAGCAGCGAACGACGGCGCAGCGGGGAGGTGTTCTTGGTCATCGGGTTTCCTTCGGATTGATGCGGGGATGGGGGAGGGAGGTCAGCGATGGTCCACGGCGCGGACGATCCGGTCGCCGACCCACTGGATGAGCTGGACGAGGATCACCATGATGACGATGGTCGCGATCATCACCGCGGTGTCGAAGCGCTGGTAGCCGTAGTTGTAGGCCAGGCGTCCCAGGCCGCCACCGCCGATCAGGCCGGCCATGGCGGAGTAGCCCACGAGCATGACGAGCGTGGTGGTGATGGAGGCGACCAGCCCGGGCATCGCCTCGGGCAGCAACACCTTGCGCACGATCTGGCCGCGGGTGGAACCCATCACCCGGGCCGCGTCCACCGTCCCGGAGGGCACCTCGCGCAGCGAGGTCTCCACCAGCCGCGCGAAGAACGGGGCCGTGCCGATCGTCAGCGAGACGCACGCGGCGATCGGGCCGATCGAGGTCCCCACGAGCCAGGCCGTGAAGGGGATGAGCGCCACCATCAGGATCGCGTACGGGATCGAGCGCGTGACGTTGATGACCGCGGACAGCAGCACGTGCAGCCAGGACACCGGCCGCAGGCCACCGGGCGCCGTGACGTGCAGGATGACGCCGAGGGCCAGGCCGATCACCAGCGTGAAGACGCCGGCGATGCCGACCATCACGAGGGTCTCGACGAGCGCCTCGGGCAGGGCCTCGGTCAGGGCGGGGTTGGCCAGGAGTTCCTGGAACCAGTTCACTGTGCACCTCCAAGGTCCTGGGCGGTGCCCTGGGCGGTCTCCACCTGGGTCCGGGTCCGCTGGGCGGCCCGGTAGCCGTTCTGCTCGAGGAAGGCCACGACGGCTTCCGTTCCGTCCGTCCGGTCGTCCGCACCGTCCGGCAGGGCCAGCAGGTGGTGGGCGAAGCGCACGCCGGCGAGGTCCTCGACCGAACCGGCGAGGACACGCACGCCGTGGCCGAAGCGGTCCTTGATGACCGCGCTGACCGGGACGTCGGCGGCCGGTCCCTGACCGAGGACCTCCACGAGGGACCCGGCGGTGTCGAGGGCGGCCTCGGGGAGTGGGAGCAGGGCGGCGGACAGCCGTGAACCCAGGTCGGACGCCACCTCGGTCAGCGCACCGCCCTCCACGATCCGGCCCCGGTCCAGCAGGGACACCGAGGTGCAGATCTTCTTGACCACGTGCATCTCGTGAGTGATGACCACCACGGTCAGCCCGAGCCGGTCGGACAGGTCGCGGATCAGCTCCAGGATGCCGTCCGTGGTCGCGGGGTCCAGTGCCGAGGTCGGCTCGTCGCAGAGCAGCACGCGGGGGTCGGAGGCCAGGGCGCGGGCGATGCCCACCCGCTGGCGCTGGCCGCCGGAGAGCTGGGAGGGATAGGAGGACTCGTAGTCCTCGAGTCCGACGAGACCCAACAGCTCGCGGGCGCGGGCGGTGCGGGCGGCCTTGTCCTGACCGGTGACCTCCAGGGGGTAGGCCACGTTGCCCAGGACCGTGCGCGAGTCCAGCAGGTTCGCGTGCTGGAACACCATGCCGATCCGGCGCCGGGCCTGCAGTAGGTCACGGTCGGCGGCGGTGGACAGGTCGGACCCGTCGATCGACACGGAACCGGAGGTGGGGCGGTCCAGCAGGGTCAGGCAGCGCACGAGCGTGGACTTGCCGGCACCGGAATGGCCGATGATGCCGTGCACGGCACCGGTGGGCACGGTGAGGTCGATCCCGTCCAGGGCCACCACCTCACGCTCACCCTGCCGGTAGACCTTGCGCAGGTCACGGATCGAGATCATGCAGTTCCTTCGGGTTGGCATCGTTGCTGTCGGCACGGTCGGCGCCCGCAACACGGGGTCGCCGTCGGTGGACGGCGACTCACCATTCAATCAAGCATGCACGCCGGGCGCAGGCGTGATGGGCCGGTTGTCCGTCTCACGGTGACATACCCGGTTCCCGGGGCGTCCAGACCACGACGACCGGGCCCAGAATGACGTTTCGTGACGACGCGGGACCGTGAAGAGGATTCTACCCGGGTGCCTCAGCGGGCGATGACCGGCCAGTCGCCGTTCACCACGGCGGCCGGGTCCTTGCGGCGCAGGTAGTCCTGGAAGCTCGCGGACTGCTCCGCCTTCCACGCCGCCTGCTGGGCGTGCAGGGTCTCCAGCGGCACCTGCAGCTGCGGGTACTTCCGGGCCAGGCAGTCCGCCACCCCGACGGCGGCCAGGGAGTCCGCCGCGGAGGTGTGCGCGTCCAGCAACTGCACCTCGTAGAGGGAGCAGACGTCCGTGAGGGTGCGCTTGCCGCGGCGGTACCGGTCCACCTGCTTGTCGATCACGTAGGGGTCGATGATCCAGCGGTTCGGCAGCGGTTCCAGCCCCCGGCGCGCCAGCTCCCGGTCCATGACGGTGAAGTCATAGCAGGCGTTGAAGGCGATGACCGGGATCCCGGCGTCGAAGAAGTCCCGCAGGGTCTCGGCGATCTCCACGATGCCGACGTCCGCCGGCAGGCCCTCGGCCCGCGCGCGCTCGGTGGTGACACCGTGCACCGCCGCGGCCTCCGGGGGGATCGGTATCCCCGGGTCCACGAGCCATTCGTAGTTCGCGGCCAGGTTGCCGTGCGGGTCCACCACCACCAGCGAAGCGGTGACCACCAGGGCGGTCTCCGGGTCCCGTCCCGTGGTCTCCAGGTCGAAGCCGACCCGGATCTGCTCGTGCCACGGCGTGGGCTGGGCTGCGGGGGCGTTGGCTGGGACGTCGCTCACCCCCTCACCGTACCGTCCGGGGCGGACGCGCAGCACCGCGGGACCGGGCGCCGTGCGGTGCGGATGGCACCATGTCACCTGTGGAGCACACCGCCGGTCCCGGCTGGCCCGAGGGACCCTACGAACTGTCCGAGGCGCTCGTGCTGGCCGCCGGGCTGGTCCCGCCCGGCCGGGCGATCAGCTACGGGGAACTGGCGCGGCTGCTGGGCGCCGGCGGGCCGCGGCAGGCCGGCCGGGCGATGTCGATGGCCCCGGACGGCACCCCCTGGTGGCGGATCGTGCGCGCGGACGGGACGCTGCCGGCGTCGCTGTCCGCCCGGGCCGCCCCGCGGTACCGCACCGAGGGAACCCCGCTGAAGGGCACCGGCGGGCCCGCCGACGGCGCCGGCCCGCGCGTGGACCTCGCGGCCGCGCGGTGGGTCCCGGACACGGCGGCGCTCGCACTGCTGGCCCGGTTGCGGGCCGGCTGGGTCCCTAACCCGTCCGGAACGGCTGATTGAATACACCCATGCCTGCCGAAACCCCTCCCGCCGCGTCCTCCGGAACACCGACGTCGTCCGGGGCACCGACCCAGGGCCTGCGCCTGACCGGTCCGGCGCAGGTCCGCGCCGAGGCGTTCGTCCCGGACCGGGACCAGCAGCGGGTGCTGGACCTCGCGCCCGGGCACGGTCCAGTCCTGGTCCTCGGCGGACCGGGCACCGGACGCAGCTCCGTGGCCGTGGAGTATGCCGCGCGCCGGATCGAGGGTGGCCTGGACCCCTCGGCGTTGCTGGTGCTCGCCCCCACCCGCCAGTCCGCGGCGAGGCTCCGGGACGCCCTGTCCGTCCGGCTGGACCGGGGCGGGCGGGGGACCCGCTCCGCCACGCCGGTCCGGACCTGGGCGGCCTATGCCTTCGACCTGATCCGGCGGGCCAGGGTCGGCGGATACCTGCCGACCGTCCAGCGCACCCCGCGGCTGCTGTCGGGCGCGGAACAGGACACCGTCATCGCCGAGCTCCTGGAGAGCTACGCCTCCGAGGCCCGCTCCGGCCCGGACTGGCCCGGGGACCTGTCCGAGGCGGTCACCACCCGGGGGTTCCGGCGTGAGGTCCGGGAGCTGATCGACCGCACCAGTGAGTACGGCGTGGAGCCCGGGCGCCTGGAGGAACTGGGGGAGCAGTACCGGCGGCCGGAGTGGAGCGCGGCGGCCGTGCTCTTGCAGGACTACCGGGACCGCCTCGACCTGGGCATGGCCGAGGCCTTCGACCCGGCCGGCCTCCTGACCACGGCGAGCAGGCTGCTCGAGGAGAACCCGGACCTGCTGGACGCCGAGCGGGCCGGACTGCCGGTGCTGGTCATCGACGACCTGCAGGAGGCCACCCCCTCGGTGCACCGGCTCATCCGCCTGCTGGGAGGGGGACAGGACGTGGTGGCGACCGCCAGCCCGGACACGGTGGTCCAGGGCTTCCGCGGCGCCCGGCCCGACCTGGTCCACGACTACCCGGACTGCCTGGTGACCCGCCGGCCACCCGTGGGCCCGACCGGTGCACCCGAGGGCCTGACCCTGACGCTGACCGTGGGCCACCGGATGGGTCCGGAGGCGCTCACCGCCTGGCAGCGGGTGGCCCGGCGCATCCCCGCCCAGCCCGGGATGCTGGAGGTCCGCCAGGACCTGGCGCCCCGGGAAGACGCCGCGGCGGGAGACGTCGCCGTGCACCTGGTGGCCTCCCCGGCCCATGAGCAGCACCTCGTGCTGCAGCAGCTGCTGCACCTGCACCACCGGGAGGGCATCGCCCTGGACCGGTTGGCGGTCATGGCCCGCTCGGGACCCCTGGTGGCGGAACTGGGGCGGTTCCTGGAGTCCGAGGGCATCCCCGTGAACCACTCCCTGTCGGACACGGTGCTCAAGACCGAGCCGGCCGTGACGCCGTTGCTGTACCTGCTCCGGACGGTGTCCGCACCGCCGGGCAGCCCCGAGTCCGCCCCGGACATCGATCGGGCGCTGTGGCTGGCCGGAGGCCGCTACGGCGGGGCCACCGCCCTGCACCTGCGCCAGCTGCGCCAGCGACTGCTCCGGGACGAGCGCGCCCGGGGAGGCACCCGCGCCAGCACCGAGCTGATGCTGGCCGCCCTCGAGGACCCCGGCTCCCTCGACCACTACCGGCTCTCCGGAGCCGGGCTCCAGCGCATCGCCCGCATGGTGGCCGCCGGACGCGCGGCGGCACAGGATCCCGCCGCCACCGCGGAGACCGTCCTGTGGGCCCTGTGGGAGGCCTCCGACCGTCCTGGCCGCTGGGAACGGGAGGCGGTGGCCGGGACCGGAGCGGACGCCCGGCGTGCCGACCGGGACCTGGACGCCGTCGTCGGGCTCTTCCAGGCCGCCGAACGCTACGTGGACCAGTTCCCGGGAGCCTCGGCGCTGTCCTTCGCCGACTACATGGAGGCCCAGGACCTGCCGATGGACTTCCTGGCCTCCACCGCCCGGCACGAGGGGTCCGTCTCCGTGCTGACCCCGGCCACGGCCGCGGGGCAGGAATGGGATGCGGTCATCATCGCGGGGCTGCAGGACGGCATCTGGCCGAACACCCGGTTGCGTGGACAGCTGCTGGGGGCCGGTGACCTCGCGGACATCGCCTCCGGGCGCGGCACGATCGCCGACAGGCGGTCCCGCACCGCCGAGGTCCGCCAGGACGAACTGCGCAGTTTCTCCACCGCGGTGTCGCGGGCCCGCCGGACCGTGATCGGCGTGGCGGTCGCCTCCGAGGACGCCCAGCCCAGCGACTTCCTGGACGTCCTGTCACCGTGGCGTGAGGTGGAGACCACCCGTCCGCTGACCGATGTCCCGCCACCCATCACCGCCACGGCGCTGGTGGCCGGGTTGCGGCGACGGCTGGAGGAGGCCGCCGCCCAGCCGGTCGGGGACGGTACGACGGCGCCGGAGCCGCTCGAGGCCGGGCTCGCCGAGGCGGCCTCTGCCCTGGCCCTGCTGGCGGCGCAGGGCATCCGGGGCGCGGATCCGGCCGACTGGTGGGGACTGCTGCCGCTGTCCACGCGGGAACCCCTCGTGGACGTGGCCACCACCGCGATCCCCGTCTCGCCCTCGAGGGTGGAGACCGCCCTGAAGTCCCCGTTGAACTGGTTCCTGTACCAGGCCGGCGCCCAGCCGGGCAGCACGCAGGCGCAGTCGATCGGCACGCTCATCCACGCCGTCGCCGAGGCCCACCCGGACGGCCCGGCCGAGGCGCTGGCCGCGGAACTGGAGCGGCGCCTGCCGGACCTCGGCCTGGAACCGGGCTGGGAGTCTGAGCGCATCGAGGCCGAGGCCCGCCGGATGCTCGAGTACTTCGTGTCCTACCTGCGCCAGATGGCCAAGGACGGCCGGTCACTGGTCGACGTGGAGCACCGGTTCCACCAGGAACTCGAGCGCGGGGGGCTGAGGGTCCGCATCAACGGCAGCATCGACCGGCTGGAGCGGGACGCCCAGGGACGTCCCGTCGTCATCGACCTCAAGACCGGCCGGCACGAACCCTCCAAGGCAGACCTGCTCCAGCTGCCCCAGCTCGGGGTCTACCAGGCGGCGATCGCCGCCGGGGCGGTGGACGGGCAGGACTTCGACCGGCCCCAGGAACCGGGCGGGGCGGCGCTCGTGCAACTGCGCACCAAGAACAAGTCGGTCAAGGTCCAGGACCAACCGGCACTGGCCCCGGACGACCAGTGGGCACTCGACGAGGTCTTCACGGCAGCAGCCAGCATGGTCGGCCCGGAGTTCCTCGCGGTCCACGGCGGGCCGGACAACCCCGGGTGTGCGCTGCCCGCCGTGTGCCCCATCCACAGCGACGGAAGGCAGGCCACCGAATGGCACCGATGACCCAGGAGACCACCGTGGCGCCGTACACGCCCGAGGACCTCGCCGAGCGGCTGGGCCAGTACGCCCCGACCCCGGAGCAGTCCGTGGTGATCAGCTCCCCGCTCGAACCGCGGCTCGTGGTGGCCGGCGCCGGCTCGGGCAAGACGGCCACCATGTCGGACCGCGTGGTGTGGCTGGTCGCCAACGGCCTCGTGGCCCCGGACCAGGTGCTCGGGGTGACGTTCACGCGCAAGGCCGCCGGCGAGCTGGCCCACCGGATCAACCGCAAGCTCGACCTGCTGGCCGAGACCGGCATCGAGGTCGAGGGGGCCGAGGAGGCGCCCGCCCGGGCCAGCGTCTCCACCTACCACTCCTACGCCCACACCCTGGTGCGCGACCACGGCATGCGGATCGGGCTGGAACCGGACACCGGGATGATCGGCGAGGCCCAGTCCTACCAGATGGTCGCCCGGCTGGTCCGTGCCTACGAGGGGGACCTGGGCTTCGCCGACGCGGCGTCCTCCACCATCGTGCGGGGCGTCATCAAGCTGGCGGCGGACTGCGCCGAGCACCTGGTGGAGCCGGAGGCCGTGGAGGAGTTCCTCACCCGGATCCACGACGCCGGGGCCGCCCTGCCCTACAGCGAGAAGCAGGTCGAGGGCAGCCACGCCAAGGTCACCTCCCTCCTCGGCATGCTGCGCCTGCGCCGGGTGATGTCCCACCTGGTGGCGGACTACCGGGCCGCGAAGGACGAGGCCGGGGTCATGGACTACGGGGACCTGGTGCGGTACGCGGCACGCATCGCGAGCGAGGTCGAGGCCGTGGGGGAGATCGAGCGCTCGCGCTACCGGGTGGTGCTGCTGGACGAGTTCCAGGACACCTCTCACGCCCAGCTGGAGCTGTTCCGTGGGCTGTACGGCCGCACCGGCCACCCGGTCACGGCCGTGGGCGATCCCAACCAGTCCATCTACGGCTTCCGGGGGGCCTCCGCGGGGCAGCTGTTCGCCTTCCCCGGCCAGTTCCCCGTGCCGGATCCCCGGGGTGGCGCCCGGCCCGCCCCGGTCAGCTACCTGACCACGGCGTGGCGCAATTCGCTCAACGTCCTGGCCGCTGCCAACACGGTGGCCGGCCCGCTGCGCAGCGAACCGGTGAACGGGATCGAGGTGAGGCCGCTCGCCCCGTCACCGGTCGCGGGGGACGGTGAGGTCCGGGTGTCCTGGCTGCCGGACTCCGAGCAGGAGGCGGCGGCCGTCGTGGAGGCCCTCAAGGACGCCGCGGACGAGGACCTGCCGGTGGCCGACCGGCGGACGCGCGCCGTGCTGTGCCGCACCCGCCGGCAGTTCGAACCGCTCATGGAGGCCCTGGACACCGCGGGGGTGCCCTACGAGGTGCTGGGTCTGTCCGGGCTGCTGTCGATCCCCGAGGTCGCGGACGTCATCGCCGTTCTGCAGGTGATCTCGGATCCGCGCCGTTCCGACCACCTGATGCGGATCCTCACCGGACCCCGCTGGCGTATCGGCACCGCCGACCTCATGGTCCTGCAGGAACGGGCCTCGGCCCTGGCCCGGAACCGGCGGCGCGCCGAGCCGGACACCGGGGTCGAGGCCGCCGGGGACGAGGACGCGGCGAACCAGGACACCTCGCCGGAGGAGGAGTCCGAGGCCGCCTCCCTCGTGGAGGCACTGGACTGGCTGCCCGAACCGGGCTGGACCTCCGGGTCCGGCCGGGCGTTCAGTGCCGAGGGCCGACGCCGGCTGGAACGGCTGGCGGGCGAGCTGAGGGCGCTGTCGGGACAGACCGGCCTCGAACTGCCGGCCCTGATCCGGCTGGTGGAGAAGACCCTGGGCCTGGACATCGAGGTGCTCGCCCGCCCGGGCGTCACGGGTGTGGCCGCACGCCGGCACCTGGATGCCTTCCTGGATGCGGCGCGGGACTTCTCCCACGGCGCGGAGGAGGGGTCCAGCACGGACCTCACCGCCTTCCTGGCCTGGCTGGAGGCGGCCGAGGAACGGGAGAACGGGCTGGGGATCACCGGGGTCGAACCCCGCCACGATGCCGTCCAGCTGCTGACCGCACACGCGTCCAAGGGACTGGAGTGGGACGTCGTCGCCGTGCCGGGCATGGTGGACGGCCAGTTCCCCGGCACGACGTTCGACACGTGGACCGCGCACGGCAGCGGGCACCTGCCGTGGGACCTGCGCGGTGACCGGGAGAGCCTGCCGCACTGGTCCAGGGACTGGGCCACGCAACAGGACTGGGCCGGCCACGCGGCCGGCTGGTGGCTCAAGCACCAGGAGGCCTACCCGGATTCCTACCGGGACCTGGCCGCCGCCCACCACCTGCAGGAGGAACGCCGGCTGGCCTACGTGGCCTTCACCCGCGCCCGGACCCTGCTGCTGGTCAGCGGCAGTCACTGGCGCGGGTCGAACAAGACCCCGGCGGAACCGTCGGTGTTCCTGGCCGAACTGGCCGAGCGGGCCGGCACGCCGGAGGTCGCACGCGGGACGTGGACGGCACCGGAGGAGGCGGGGGAGATCAACCCGTTCGCCGGACGGAAGCTCACGGCGTGGTGGCCGTTCGACCCGCTGGACGGGCCGGTGGTGCGGGTCATGGACCCGGAGGCACCCGATGACGAGGACCGCGCCAGCCTCCTGCCGCCCCGGGCCCGGCCCCGCCGGGCCGCCCTGGAGACGGCGGCGGACTGGGTTCGGCAGGCGGACCCGCTGGTAGTGGTGGACGGGGGAGCGACCGACCTGACACGCCAGGCCCAGTGGGTCCTGGACCGGGCCACGCCGGTGAACCACCGCGGGGTGACCGTGGAGCTGCCCAGCCACATCAGTGCCTCGACCTTCGTGGAGATGGCCGGCGATCCCGAGGCCCTGGCCCGCCAGCTGCGGCGGCCCATGCCCCGGCCGCCGGCGCACGCCGCACGCCGCGGGACGGCGTTCCACAGCTGGGTGGAGGACCACTTCGGCAGCACCGGGATGCTCGACTTCGAGGATGCGGAGGACTCGGCGGACCATTGGGTGGAGGATGCCCTGGACCTGGAGCCGATGAAGCAGAGCTTCCTGGCCAGCCGCTGGGCGGACCGGGTGCCCGTCGTCGTGGAGCCCCCCGTGGAGACCACGGTCGGGGGCGTGACCCTGCGTGGACGGATCGACGCCGTCTTCCGGGAGGGTGGTACCAGCGATGCCTTCGACGACCCCCAGGCGCGCTGGGAACTCGTGGACTGGAAGACCGGTGCCGTGCCGCGCGGCCGGGACCTCGAGGTCAAGTCCCTCCAGCTGGCCGTCTACCGGCTCGCCTGGTCACGCCTGCACGGCATCCCCCTGCAGAACATCAGCGCGAGCTTCGTCTACGTTGCCCACGGGGTCGAGAAGTCGATGCACGACCTCGCCGGCGAGGAGGACCTCGAGCGGATCCTGGCGGACGCCATCCGGCCGGCCGGGAGCTGAGCCGGCCGGGAGCTGAACCGGCCGGGAGCTGGATCGGCCCGGCCGCGCCGGGCCGGTTCAGGACCGCAAGCCGGTTCAGGAGGGCGAGCCGGTTCAGGAGGGCGAGCCGGTGTCCCGCTCGATCCGCAGCTGCCGGACCTCGTCGAGATCCAGGGTGGTCGTGGGCGGTTCCTCGGCGCGGTGCGATCCCGAGAACCCGGTGTCACCTCCGGGCTGGTCCACGGCCTCGTCGGGCGCGTGCCCGGTGGCGCCGCCCTCGTTCTCGGACCCCACCTCGGATCCCGCCTCGGGCGCGTGCTCGGTTGCGCCGTCCTCGTCCCCGGTTCCTGCCTCGGGGGTGTCCACCGGGTCGTGGTCGGTGATGACGGCGTCGTCCTCATCGTCCTCGCCGTCCACGAGGTCCTCGTCGTCCATGTCACGCGCCTCCGGCGCAGGGGGCCCGGCCGCGTGCGAGCCCGTCCCCTCGGCGACCGGGGACGCCGGCGCGCTCGCGCCCAGGTCGGATGCCGTGTCCGCGGCCGCCACCACGGCGGCGGCGGCCGGCGTCGTCACCGGGCGCGGGCCGGGCCGGGCCAGGCTGATCTCCTGGCCACCGTGGTCCTCCACGTCGTCCCGCAGCTCCAGGAGCATGGCCTCGGCCTCGGCCGCCATGTCCTCGTCGTCGTTGGCGACGCCCCGGACGAGCCACTGGGCGAGCGCGAACTCGGCGGCCAGCGCCGCGCGGCGCATCAGGTGCTCGTCCGCCACGGTCCCGCCCGTGCGGTGCTGCCAGTAGGACCTCACGACGGCGTCGGTGAACTGCTGGTCACCGGAGGAGGCCAGCCAGGAGAAGTCGTCGGCCGGGTCCCCGATGTGCAGGTCGGTCCAGCCGGTCACGGACACCACGCGGCCGCGGTCCACCAGCAGGTTGTCCTCGTGCAGGTCCCCGTGGGCCACGACCGGGGTGAAGTCCCAGAGTTCCATCTCCTCGAGCGCGTTCTCCCAGCGGCGCAGCAGCACGGCGGGGATCCGTCCGGTCGTGGCGGCCTGGTCCAGCTCGTTGAGCCGGCGCTGGCGGAACTGGTCGGCGGTGTACACCGGCAGGTCGGCGTTCTCCACCACCTCGGCCGGCAGGGCGTGCACGGCGGCGATGACCCGGCCGATGTCGTCGATGCCGCGGGGTCCCAGCCCCGCCAGCTCCTCGATCTCCAGCTCGCGGCCGGGCATGTCGTGGTAGACGAAGGTGCGCAGCCCGTCGATCCGGACGGCACCGGCCACGGAGGGGGCGCGGAAGGGCAGCGCGGCGCGGACGGCGGGGGTGAACCCGGAGAGGACCTGGAGCTCGGTCTCCAGCCGCATGGCGGCCTCCTCGTGGCGGGGGGAGCGCACGCGCCACCGGTTCCCCTGCCGGTCGAGCACGACGGCGGCGGAGAAGTCGCGGGGATCGTCCGGCGAGCCGACCACGCCGGTCGGAGCCAGGTCCGGGATCGCGGCGCTGGCCAAGGCAGCAAGTTCCATGGGCGTACGGTTCACGTACCCAACCGTACTTTCCCGCCGCCCGTGCGCGGCTCGTGCGGGGCGGCGAGTCGCCCGAATGACACCTCGAGGTGCGGTGTGCACCGGGCGGGCCCCGTCCGCCGCCGCCGTGTGGGATCGTCCACAACCGGGCGGGCGGCCCCTGGACCGTCCCCGCCGGACGGTACCTTGGAGGCATGCGAATTCCGGATGAGACCCTGCCTGCCCTGGGCCGGCTGCCCCTGGCCCGGGAGGACGTGGACCGCGGCTGCGAGGTGCGCGCCCACGAGGGGTGGCTGCAGGAGGCCTGGACCCGTCCGGAGGCCAGGGTGCTGTGGCTCAGCGGCAGGCGCGCCCCCGTCCTGGGCGGTCAGCTCGTGCTGGCCCGTCCGGAGGGGGACCTGCCGGACGGCGCCGTCTACCTCGGCCGGTCCGCGGCCGCCCTCGTGAGCCCGGACCCGGCCACGGGCGGGACCGGTGCCGTGCGCGCCGAACTGATCCTGCTGACCGCGGACGAGCACCCCCGGCTGGCGGGTCCCGAGGCCGGCGGGGTGCCCGTGGACCGTCCGGAGGACGTGAACTGGGTCGGGCTGCGGGACGTGGCCGCGGCCCTGACCGACCGGGACGCCGGGGTGTTCGTCGAGGCCCAGGCCATCGCCAACTGGCACGCCACCCACACGCACTGCCCCCGCTGCGGGACGCCGACCACCCCGGCCCAGTCCGGCTGGGTCCGGGTCTGTCCCGCCGACGGCTCCGAGCACTTCCCGCGCACCGACCCGGCGATCATCGTGGCCATCACGGACCGGGACGACCGGATCCTGCTCGGCAACAACACCGCGTGGGGGCCGGGCAGGTTCTCCACGCTGGCCGGCTTCGTGGAACCGGGGGAGTCCCTGGAGGCCGCCGTGGTGCGGGAGATCCACGAGGAGTCCCAGCTCGTCGTGCACTCACCGCAATACCTGGGCTCCCAGCCCTGGCCCTTCCCGCAGTCGCTCATGCTCGGCTTCTCGGCCGTCACGGACGAGCCCGATGCCGCCGCGGCCGACGGCGAGGAGCTCGCCGAGGTGCGCTGGTTCACGCGGGAGCAGCTCCGGGACCAGGTGGCCGCCGGGGACATCACCATCCCGGGGGCCACGTCCATCTCCCGGGCACTGATCGAGCACTGGTTCGGCGGGGACCTGCCCGAACCCCGCACCCTGCAGAACTGACCGAGAGCACCTACCGGAGAACCGTGACCGAACACCCCGAGGAACCCCGCGACATCCTGGCGGGCCTGGACGCCGAGCAGCGCCAGGCCGTCACCACCCTGAACGGACCCCTGTGCATCCTGGCCGGGGCCGGCACCGGCAAGACCCGCGCCGTCACCCACCGGATCGCCTACGGGGTGCAGACCGGCGTGTTCGACCCGCACCGCACCCTGGCGGTCACCTTCACCGCCCGGGCCGCCGCCGAGATGCGCACCCGGCTGCGGGACCTCGGCACGCACGGGGTGCAGGCCCGTACCTTCCACTCCGCGGCGTTGCGCCAGCTGCAGTACTTCTGGCCCCAGGTCGTGGGCGGAACGGTGCCGGAACTGGTCGAGTACAAGGTCAACCTGCTCGCCGAGGCGGCCCGGCGCCTGCGGACCACCACGGACCGTGCCGCCCTGCGGGACCTGGCCGGGGAGATCGAGTGGGCGAAGGTGTCCATGCACACCCCGGACGGCTACGCCGCCGCCGCGGCGGGACGGGAGATGCCCGCCGGGTGGGACGCGAACGGGGTGGCCCGCCTCTACCAGGGCTACGAGGACGTGAAGTCCGACCGCAACCTCATCGACTTCGAGGACGTGCTGCTGCTGATGGTCGGCATCCTGGAGACCGAGCCGAAGATCGCGGCCCAGGTCCGGGACCAGTACCGGGTGTTCATCGTGGACGAGTACCAGGACGTCTCCCCGCTGCAGCACCGGCTGCTGGACCTCTGGCTGGGCGGGAGGCAGGAGCTGTGCGTCGTCGGGGACGCCTCGCAGACCATCTACTCCTTCACCGGGGCGACCTCCCGGTTCCTGCTGGACTTCCGGGCCCAGTACCCGGAGGCCACCGTCGTGAAGCTGGTCCGGGACTACCGCTCCACCCCCCAGATCGTGGACCTGGCCAACCGGTTGCTGGACGAGCGGACCCGGCAGCAGGTGCCGATCCCCGGTCCGGACGGCACCCGCGGGCCGATGCCCCGCTGGGCCGAGCCGCTGGAGCTGGTCTCCCAGCGCCCGCACGGGCCGGCCCCGGTGTTCGCCGAGTGCACCGACGACGAGGCCGAGGCCGGCTGGGTCGCGGCCCAGGTGAAGACGCTGCTGGACGAGGGGATCACCGCCGCGGAGATCGCCGTGCTGTTCCGCACCAACGGGCAGTCCCAGGCCCTCGAACAGGCCCTCGCCGCCGCCGGCATCGGCTACCAGCTGCGCGGTGGAGAGCGGTTCTTCTCTCGCCGCGAGGTGCGCGACGGCATCCTGCAGCTCCGCGCGGCGGCCCGTTCCGCCCAGGACGTGGCGGGGGACCAGGTGCCCGGCCGGGTGAGGGACGTGCTGGCCTCGCTGGGCTTCACGGAGACCGCCCCGCAGGCCTCGGGCGCGGTGCGGGAGAAGTGGGAGTCCCTCAACGCCCTGGTCGCCCTGTCCGAGGAGCTGGCCGCCGCGCGCGGAGACCAGTTCACGCTGACGGACCTGGTCGCCGAGCTGGACGAGCGGGCCGCCAGCCAGCACGCCCCCACCGTCCAGGGTGTCACCCTCGCGTCCCTGCACTCCGCCAAGGGCCTGGAGTGGGACGCCGTGTTCCTGGTCGGGCTGTCCGAGGGCCTGATGCCCATCAGCTTCGCCCAGACCCAGGAGGACATCGACGAGGAACGGCGGCTGCTGTACGTGGGCATCACCCGGGCCCGGTTGCGGTTGTTCCTGACCTGGACCCTGGCCCGCGGCACCGGAGGGCGCTCCACCCGCAAGCCGTCCCGGTTCCTCGAGGCGCTGGACCCGGAGGCCGGATCCCGGCACGGGGCCCAGTCCCGACGCCGGCCCTCCGGTCCGGGCGGGAACGGCACCGGCACGCGGGGCAACGGCCGCAAGCGCTCGCAACCGGCGCTCTGCCGCACGTGCGGGGCCCTGTTGGAGACCGGAGCCGAGCGGAAGACCGGTCGGTGCCTGGACTGCCCGGCCACCTATGACGAGGCCATGTTCGAGGAGCTCAAGGCCTGGCGGCTGTCCACCTCCCAGGCGGCCTCCCTGCCGGCCTTCGTGGTGTTCACGGACGCCACCCTCGTGGCGATCGCCGAGGCCGCCCCGAAGACCCCCGCCGAGCTGCTGCGGATCCCCGGGGTCGGCCGGTCCAAGCTGGAGAAGTACGGCCAGGACGTGCTGGAACTGGTCAACGGGACCACCCCGGCCTGATCACCCGGGGACGGCTGCCCCGGTGACGCACCCGCAGTCCCGGTGCGGGGGCACCGTCAGGGTGTCCACGCGGCCCGAGGCGGCCTGCAGGTGCAGCATCGTGCCGTCCGTGACCGTTCCGGTGTCGATCCACTGCAGCAGCTGCCGGGCCGCCAGGGCGCCGGCGGCCGTGGCCAGGGTAAGCTCCTCCCGGCCGGCCCTTGCCGCCAGCAGCGCGTCGGTCCGCGTGGAACGCAGGGGATCCGTGGCCGCCGCGGCCAGGTCCCAGCACAGCGGGCAGCCCGGCGCCCCGGGCGCGCACCACGGTCCGACCAGCACGTCGTCGTCCCGGACCACGACCGGCAGCAGCGGGTGGTCGGCGGCGCGCGCCAGGGCCACGGCCTCGAGATCGACCGCGCCGAGGGTGACCAGCACGGTGACGTCACCGCCCGGTCCCGGCCTGGCCGGGGACGTGAGCGGCAGGACGACGGGGTCGAGGCCGAGGTCGTCGATGCGCCGGGCCAGGGCCACCGGACGGATCCGTCCCAGGTCGGCGGGCAGGTACCCGGTGCCCAGGTCCCCGGTGGCCACCTCGGTGCAGTCCCACAGGACCAGCCGGCCGACGCCGGCCGCGGCCAGGCTGCGCGCCACGGCCGCGCCGGTCCGGCCCAGTCCGAGGACCTGTGCACCGGCCCGGTGACGCCGGGACACGATCTGGGCGGCACGCTCCCGGGAGTCCACCGGGCCGTGGTCGACGGCCAGGGCCGTGGCGACGTCCTGGGCGAGGACGTCGGCGGCGTGACCGGGGCCGGTGCCGGCCGGGGAGGGATGCCGGTGCAGGAAGCCCTCCAGCGAGGAGACCAGCGCCCGGGCCTCCGCGGGGTCCAGCCCGCAGTCGCGCACCACGTCCGGTTCCCGACCGTCCTCGATCCCGGACTGCATCCGGTCCAGGAACGCGAGGACCTCGGGCGAACAGCCGGACAGCTGGGTGGACCCCGTGCCGGACCCGATCTGGACGGCGTCCGGTGTCAGGCGGACCAGGGACAGGCCGGGGTTCAGGCGCATGGGACTCCTCGGGTGACCAGGCGGGGCTGGGGTCGTCCGACCATCGTGACACCACAGCGGCCGACCGCGGCGGGGTTGTCCACAACCCTCCCCGCGGGTCCCGGGCCGGCCGGTGCGCGACGGCAGAATGGACCCATGACCTCGACGCGCGGACGACGCCCCGCCGGCCCCGCCCGGCCCACCCGCCAGACCCTGGACCTGGAGGTGGACGGCACCCCGGTGCGCCTGGTGCGCTCGGCCCGGCGCACCCGGACCATCTCGGCGTCCTGGCGGGAAGGGCGACTTCAGGTGTCCGTGCCCATGGGGCTGGCCTCCGAGGAGGAGCACGAGTGGGCACGCAGGATGATCCGCAAGGTGGAGGCACGACGGCCGCAGGGCCCGGCCTCGGACGGCGAGCTCCTGTCCCGCGCCCGGGCGCTGGCCGGCCGGTACCTGGAGGGACGGGTGGACCCGCGCGAGGTCGTCTGGTCCACCCGGCAGCAGCGGCGCTGGGGATCGTGCACGCCCAGCACCGGCCGCATCCGGTTGTCCACGGAACTGGCGGACATGCCCGGCTGGGTCCTGGACGGGGTGATCGTCCACGAACTGGCACACCTGGAGCACGCCAACCACACGGCGGCGTTCCACGCCCTGGCGGACCGCTACCCGAGGCAGCGCGAGGCCATGGCCTTCCTGTCCGGGGTCAGCTTCGCGACCGGCCGGGGCCTGTCCGCCCCGGACGGGGAGCCGGACGGCCCGGACGGGGACGAAGCCGGAGGCTAACCCGCCGAGGGGCGGTCCCCGGGCTGGCCGGAACCGTCCGGGCCGCCGGTGTCCTCGCCGCGGTCCTGGTCGCCCCGGCCCTCATGGTCGTCGTACCCGCCCTCGAGCAGCTTGCGCAGGTCGTCGTCGAAACCGGCCGCCGCCTGTTCGCGCTTCTCGCGCCGGGCAACGTACCCGGCCGGGTCGTCAAGGTCCTCGCCGGTGGGCTGCAGTTCGGGGTGTCGCCAGATGTCGTCCCGGTACGCCCGGCCCTTCTCGGCCCCGATGGTCTCCCACAGGGTGGCCGCCTCCCGCAAGCGGCGGGGGCGCAGGTCGAGGCCGACCAGTGCCCCGAAGGCGTGCTCGGCGGGTCCGCCGGTGGCCCTGCGGCGGTTGATCGTCTCCCGCAGCGCGTTCGCCGCGTCCAGCGGGGCGGCCGCCTCGGTGACCACCACGTCCACCCAGCCCTCGATGAGCGCCAGGGTCGTCTCCAGCCGGTCCAGGGCCGCCTTCTGGGGGCCGGTGGGCTCGGGGATGAAGGACGCTCCCGAGAACGCGGCCTGCATGGACTCCGGGTCCGTCGGGTCGATCGACCGCGCGGCCTCCTCGATCCGGGACATGTCGATGTGGACCCCGGCCGCGTACTGCTCGATGGCCGCGTACAGGTCCCGCTCCAGCCACGGGGAGTGGACGAACAGGCGCATCCGGGCGACCTCGCGCAGGGCGAGGTAGATCCGGATCTGGTCGTCCGGGACCTGCAGGCCGTCGCCGAACTCCTCGATGTTCACCGGCACCATGGCCAGCTGGTGGCCCGCCACGGGGAAGCCGGGATCGGTGCCGGAGAGGACCTCCTGGGCCAGCGCCCCGACCGCCTGGCCGAGCTGGAGGCCGAACATGGTGCCCCCGAGGTTCTTGAGCATCGGCTGCAGGCCGCCCAGCATGCCCTGCATCTCCTCCGGCACCTGGCCCGGGAGCTGTTCGTTCATCACGCGGGTCATCGCCTCGGACATGGACACGGCCACGGGCTCGGTCAGCCGGCGCCAGGTGTCCATGGAGGCCTCCACCCACTCGGCACGGGACCAGGCCTTGCCCAGCAGGCCTGTCGACTCGATCTCGGTGGTACCGTCCAGCCAGAGTTCGGCCAGCCGCAACGCCTCGTCGATCTCCCGCCGTGCGAACGTGCCGACGGTGGGGTCCTGGCCGGCGACGGCCTGGCGGGCCGACTGGCGGGCGAGGGTCCAGTTCACCGGGCCGTCCTCGGGGGAGGACTGCATCATGGCCTGGAACTGCTGCATCATCTGGCCCATCATGGCCGGGTCGAGCTGCGAGGGGTCGAACGGCAGCCCGCCGGGCATGCCGCCCGGGCCGGCGCCCGGCCCGCCACCCATCCCGCCGAGGGCGCGGCGCAACTCCTCGGGGTCCGGACCGTCGCCGCCGAACATCCGGCGGAGCATCTCGGACAGCGGGTCGTCTCCGTCAGAGGAACCGGGGCCGTTGGGGGGATTCGTCATGGCCACCAGAGTATCCGCGCCAAAGGCCCGTGTCCGCAGCGCACGCACCGGTTCACTGTGGGCGCACAGCCGGCGTGCCGCACCCCCTAGAATGAAGTGCAGACCAGAGCCTCCCGGACCCGTCCGGGAGGCCCGCCCCTGCCACCCGGACGGTGCACGCCGCCATCCGGTGCAGTAGCCCATGAAGACAGGTGCCCCGCCGTGCGAGAGAACGGACACCCGCCGACGACGCCGTCGGCCGCGCCCGGATCCGGCGCCCCGGTCTCCTTCGCCCAGGCCGCGCGACGCTCCCGGGCCTCGCGCCGCCGTCGCCGGCTGACGATCGCCTCCGGGGGCGTGGCCGGGATCCTGACGCTCACGGCGCTGGCACTGCCCACCCCCTACATCATCGAGTCGCCCGGCCCCACCTTCAACACCATCGGAGAACACGACGGCTCGCCCGTGATCACCGTGGACGGCGCCCGGACCTATCCCACCGACGGTGCCCTGGACCTGACCACCGTCTACGTGTCGGGGCCGCCGACCGGATGGACCACCTTCCTGGACGTGGTCGCCGGCTGGGCCGACCCCACCCAGACGCTGATCCCCAGCGAACTCGTCTACCCCTCCGGCACCACGTCCGAGGAGGTCACCGAGGAGAACGACCTGGCGATGACCACCTCGCAGAACTGGGCCGTGGCCGCCGCGCTCGAGAACCTGGGGATCGACTACCGGCAGCAACTGTTCGTGGCGGACTTCGCCCCGGAGTCCCAGGCGACCGGGGTGCTGCAAGCCGGGGACCAGCTCGTCTCCGCCGGTGGCGTCGAGGTGACCGGGCTCGAGGGACTGAAGGACCAGCTCAACCGGTCGGACGGGCACACCGTCGACCTGGGGATCGTCCGCGACGGGACCGGGAGCACCGTCCAGGTCCCGGTGTACCCCGGACCGGACGGCAGCTGGCTGCTGGGCGTCTACCTGGACTCCGACTTCGAGTTCCCGGTGGACGTGACGATCTCCCTGGAGGACGTGGGCGGCCCCAGCGCCGGGATGATGTTCGCCCTGGGGATCATCGACGAGATGACCCCGGGCGCGATGACCGGGGGCCGGCACATCGCCGGCACGGGCACCATCGACCCCGACGGCACCGTGGGGGAGATCGGCGGCATCGTGCAGAAGGTGGCCGGGGCCCGCGAGGCCGGCGCCGAGCACTTCCTCGCCCCGGCCGGCAACTGCGAGGTGCTGGCAGGACGGGTCCCGGAGGGCATCGACGTGTACGCGGTGGGCACCCTGGACGAGGCCAGGTCCGCCGTGGAGGCCCTCGGCAAGGGGCAGGCACCGCGGGCCCCGGCCTGTGGCTGAGGTGCGGGTGAGGACTTGGACAACTGGAGACGAAGTGCGCCGGTCGGCGCAGAGGGGTAAGGGCACGTGAGTTTCGGACAAGGGTTTGGCGGTCTCTTCGGGGGACCTGACGATGGACGCGGTGGCGACCGCGGCCCGGGCGGTCCGGGTGGACTGTTCGGCGGCGGGGCGTCCGGCCCGGGCAGACCGGGTGGCCCCGGCCGTCCCGGCGAGCCCGGCGGCGGCAATGAGGCCGGCGCCTCCGGTCCCGGCGGGCGGCCCACCGGGCCACGGCGCCCCTCGGCGCTGGTGCTCACGATCGTGGTGGTCGCCGCGCTCGCGGTGCTGTTCATGTTCTTCGCCGGCATCTACGCGGACGTCCTCTGGTACAACCAGATCGGGTACTCCGAGGTCTTCTGGACGGAGATCTGGACGCGGGCGGCCCTGTTCCTGATCGGCGGCGCCATCATGGGCGCCGCCGTGTGGCTGTCCATGTGGCTGGCCTGGCGCAGGCGGCCGCAGAACCTGCACACCCAGACCCGGGACAGCCTGGCCCAGTACCAGAGGCAGCTGGAGCCGATGCGGCGCCTGGTCTTCATCGGCATCCCCGTGGTGATCGGCTTCTTCGCCGGGTCCGCCGCGATGAACGCCTGGCAGGACGTGCTGCTGTTCTTCAACCAGGTGCCCTACGCCGGGGCACCCGGGGAAGCGGTCACGGATCCCGAGTTCGGGCTGAACTACACCTTCTACATGGCCACGCTGCCCTTCCTCGGCCTCGTGGTCGGCTACCTGATCTCGGTGGTGCTGATCGCGGGCATCGCCGGGCTGCTGGTGCACTACCTGTACGGCAGCGTCCGGGTGAAGGAGCAGGGCGGGGTCGTCATCGAGCGCCCGGCCCGCGTGCACATCGCCGTCTTCGCCGCGCTGTTCCTGCTGCTGCAGGCGGCCAACTACTGGCTCAACCGCTACCGGACCCTGCAGTCGCAGGACGGCACCTGGGCCGGGGCCATGTACACGGACGTCAACGCCGTGATCCCCACCTCCACGATCCTGGCCGTGGCCGCCCTGCTGGTGGCCGTCCTGTTCGTCGTCACCGCCTTCTCCGGCCGGTGGCGGATCTCCCTGGTCGGCACCGCGGTCCTGGTGGTCGCGGCCATCGTGGCCGGCGCCGCCTACCCGTTCCTCATCCAGGAGTACCAGGTCAAGCCCTCCGAGGAGACCCTCGAGCAGGACTACATCGCCCGGAACATCGAGCACACGCGTGAGGCCTACGGGCTCTCGGCGGTGGAGGCCACGCAGTACGCCGGCTCCACCGACGCGCAGGCGGGCAGCCTCGAGGGCGAGGCCGAGAACACGGAGAACGTCCGCCTGATGGACCCGAACCTGCTCTCGCGCACGTTCGGCCAGCTCCAGCAGTTCCGGCCGTACTACTACTTCCCGGACACCCTGCACGTGGACCGCTACGACGTCGAGGGCGAGAAGCAGGACACCATCATCTCTGTGCGCGACGTCAACGTGGACCCGACGTCCTCGTGGGTGAACCAGCACATCATCTACACCCACGGGTACGGCGTGGTCGCCGCGGATGCCTCCGAGGTCGCCGCGGGCGGCCGTCCGTCCTTCCTGCTCTCCGGCATCCCCACCAAGGGCGTGCTGGGCGACGACACGAGCTACGAGCCCCGCATCTACTTCGGCACGAACTCCCCGAGCTACTCGATCGTCGGGGCCCCAGAGGACGCCCCGGCGCGTGAGCGTGACCGGCCGCAGGACGCCAGCAGCGAACAGGACACCAGCTACAGCTTCACCGGTGAGGGTGGGCCGTCCGTGGGCGGGTTCTTCAACCAGCTGGTCTACGCCATCAAGTTCGGCTCCACGGAGATCCTGCTGTCCTCGGACGTGAACTCCGAGTCGCAGATCCTCTACGACCGTGACCCGGTCGAGCGGATCGAGAAGGTGGCCCCGTACCTGACCGTCGACTCCAACGCCTACCCGGCGATCGTGGACGGGCGCGTGCAGTGGATCGTGGAGGGATACACCACCTCGGACTCCTTCCCGTACTCCACCGCGCAGCAACTGGACTCCGCGACCCGGGACGCCCTCAACACGGACGCCGCGACCAACCTCACCGGCCGGGTGAACTACATCCGCAACTCGGTGAAGGCCACCGTGGACGCCTACGACGGCTCCGTCACCCTGTACGCCTGGGACGAGGAGGACCCGCTGCTGCAGGCCTGGCAGAAGGTCTACCCGACCTCCCTGCAGCCGTACTCGGAGATGAGCGCTAACCTCATGGACCACGTCCGCTACCCGGAGGACATGTTCAAGGTCCAGCGCGAGCTCCTGGGCCGCTACCACGTGACCAACCCGGTGGACTTCTACCAGAACAACGACGCCTGGTCCGTCCCCGCCGATCCGACCCAGGACGACCCGACGGTCAAGCAGCCGCCCTACTACATGACCCTGCGGATGCCGGGCAAGGACGAGCCGGCGTTCTCCCTGACCAGCAACTTCATCCCGCAGATCACCCAGGGCGCCCAGCAGCGCAACGTGCTGTACGGGTTCCTGTCCGCCAACGGCGACGCCGGCACCGGCAAGGACGGCGAGAAGGCCGAGGGCTACGGGCACCTGCAACTGCTCGAGCTGCCGCGCCAGACGGCCATCCCGGGACCGGGCCAGGCCCAGGCGAACTTCGACTCCAACGCCCAGGTCTCCCAGGAGCTGAACCTGCTGCGCCAGGGTGCCTCCGAGGTCATCAACGGCAACCTGATCACCCTGCCGGTGGCCGAGGGCATCCTGTACGTCCAGCCGGTCTACATCCAGTCGACCGGCCCGACCTCCTATCCCACGCTGCGCAAGGTGCTGGTCGCCTTCGGCGAGGAGGTGGGCTTCGCCAACACCCTGGAGGAGGCCCTGGACCAGGTGTTCGAGGGTGACTCCGGGGCCTCCACGGCCGACGGACAGGACCCCTCCACGGAACCCGGGGAGGGGGAGCCCGGTTCCCAGCCGCAGGCTCCGGAGAACCAGAGCGCCCAGGAGAAGCTCAGCCAGGCCCTGACGGACGCCAACGAGGCGATCCAGGCCTCCGAGGAGGCCCTGGCCTCGGGCGACTGGACAGCGTACGGCGAGGCGCAGAAGCGCCTCAACGACGCGCTGACGCGGGCGACACAGGCGGACGACGAGATCCGCGGTGCCGCCCCGGACAACGCCCAGGGAGGCGAGGCGCCCGCCGAGGGCGCCGAGCAGCCCACGGACGGCGCCACGGAGGGTGCCGGCACCGAGGGCTGACCGCGGCCGCCGGCGCACTCTCCGGCTTCGGGGGCAGGGAGACCTGCCCCCGAAGTGTTTCCCGGGGCCCCGCGCCGACGATTTGAGTTCGTGCCGCATGGTCTGTATAGTCATTGAAGTCGACGCGGGGTGGAGCAGTTCGGTAGCTCGCCGGGCTCATAACCCGGAGGTCGCA